>NZ_CALHGC010000139.1 GCF_938029485.1 uncultured Treponema sp.
GTTTGCGTGCAATGCGCCCTCAAGCAGAGATTGATTTACACGGTATGACTCTTGATTGAGGATTTCTTCAAAATTCATACTATCCCCTCCCGAGAACAAAGATAATTAACTAAACAATAACGCACTTAAAATGTTTCATTAAACTTTGAATTTAGAAAAGTTTTTTATAAATTTTCTATCATGGAACGACAGATTCTCCCTGCCTTCAGACCCCATGCCGTGTATAAAAAGGAACTCATCTGTGCAGCCGCTTGCATAAAAGCTTCCGCATTGGTTCTCCTGATATATCTGCAAAGAGCCGGTTCAGCCTCAGTCATCGTTCGAAACCACGAAACTCTGCTGTAGTATTCTTGAAGGAATCCGCGGTCTTGTTGGAGAAGGTACGCCATAAATTCGTTTTGCAGCAAATAATCATCATCAGTCTCATACTGTAGTGTTGGATATACTTCAAAATAGCGGCGTAAAAACAATACTGCGCGCGGGTCTGTTTGTTGAAAAGCCCGCTCTACCGTATTGCGGAAGCTTTCTTCCGTAAAGTAAATACCATGCAGGCATTCATGGGTGATAAACCGGTACCGGAAATTAGCAGAGGATTCGCGGCTTATGGATACGATTGCACCGTGCCCTGCTTCGATTCCCTGCTCCGTTCTTATGATAATGCCATTGCGAAACAGAATACTCCGTAAATACAACTCCGATTTGTTAAGCGGAAAATGTTCGGCTTCCGCCTTTCGGAAAAATGCCGCAAGCGTTTCGGCTCTGTAATCGTGGGCGTTAAAACCGTGCAGAGAAACCAGTGCTTCGTCAAAAAGAACTTTACCCGTAAAGCCTTTTTTTTCGGCAAAGAACGAAAGCCGTTTAAGGTAGGCATCCTGTACTGCATAATCGGCAAAGTCGAAGATAAGCACGGAAGGAAACTGTTCCCATGCAAATAATTCGTAAGAGGGGTGACGCCATTGCTCTTGAGGCCAATGCAAGATAAGTCCCGGATCGGCCGTAATGGGATCCGGCAGGGCAGGGATAGAATATTCGATAGTAATGCCGCAAACCGTCGTTGACGTATCGGTCTGCTCACCCGTCTCCGGCGGTATATCCGTATCGGTCAAGCTTTCTGCATCGGCTTGTTCAATAGTTAATAAAGAGTCGGGGAAAAGGCAGCCGTCAAGCGTAAAGCGGTATACATTCGGCGCACGGTATACGGATATGTGTTTGCCGCTGCATTGGAACGAAAGACGCTGCTGTGTTTGTTCTGCCGTCAAAGCGATCGGTAATGCCTCATCAAAATGGATAATGATATTGTCCCTACCGCCTCTTTCGGTATGCCTTGATTCTATAAGCGCCGACGGTTTCGGGAAAGCAGTGGATAGCGGTAATCTTGATTCTGCACACAATTCAGACGGGACAACGCCTCCATCGGCTGTGGTACCATACCATAGTGCGGTCTTATCCTTTAGCCAGCCGTATCGGACGGGAACAACCGCCGCGCTTTTCAGCTTGAACGATTCTTGTGCCGCAACCATGAAGCCGCGGATATCAGCCGGCGGCACTGCTATACCTGCAAATCCGATGCTTACGGTAAAAGCTCTATGAGGAAACCTTTGTACCGTAACAGGGTGCCGCGGACGGATATTCTCTTTCAGCTTACCGGCGGTTGTAAAATCGTCCGCATAGAGCAACCCTACGATAAAACCGGTGTTATCAATTTGAATGAGATTCGCCTCTTTTCGTACGGTTTTGCCGGTAAGCGGTTCGAATTCCAGCTCAAGCGCATACAAACCGGAATCGATTAAGCCGAGCATCTCGGGGCTTTTTTCAAAGGCGAAGTACATAGCATCGGATTTTTCCGAATTGCTTATTGCACCTGCACGGGCATTTTCATTTAACGCCTTGAGCGGTACGGAGCGGATATGCTTCCCGGAAGCTTCCTGTGATGCTGCATATACCGGCTCCTGCATAATATCCGCCGGTAAAGCAAGCGATACCGACGAGTCCGCACTGCTGCAAGAGATGCTCAGCAAAGAGGTAAAAACTAAAACAAAGACACCCCGCAGCAGGATATACATATTTTACTTTATAGCAGCTTTTAAAGCATCTATTTTATCGGTTTTTTCCCAGCTGAATTCGGAGCGGCCGAAATGCCCATAAGCGGCGGTTGCCTGATAGATGGGTTTGCATAAATCCAGCGTTTTGATGATACCGGCAGGGCTGAGATCGAATACTTGCTGCACCGCTTTCTCGATCACATCTTCAGGCACTTTGGCGGTACCGAAGGAATCTACCCGAATCGACACGGGGAACGGTACGCCGATAGCGTAGGCCAACTGCAATTCACACCGTTCGGCAAGACCGGCCGCAACAATATTCTTTGCGACATAACGAGCCGCATAAGCCGCCGAGCGATCGACCTTTGTGGGATCCTTGCCGGAGAATGCGCCGCCGCCGTGCCGCGCCATACCGCCGTAGGTATCCACGATAATCTTTCTACCCGTCAAACCGGTGTCGCCGAACGGCCCTCCGATAACAAAGCGTCCGGTCGGGTTAATAAAGAATTTTGTCTTTGCATCGAGTAAACCGGTTGGTTCGAGAACGGGTTTAACAATTTTTTCGATAATGGCTTCTTTGAGCGAATTATAAGGGATTTCGGGGGCGTGCTGATGGGAAATAACAACCGTATCGATACGCACGGGTTTATCGCCTTCGTATTCCACCGTTACTTGGCTCTTCGCATCGGGCCGCAGCCAATCGATCTCCTTCGATTTGCGTAATTGTGAAGCCTTCCGTAATAGTTTATGCGCATACATGATCGGAGCAGGCATTAATTCCGGCGTTTCCCTACATGCGTAGCCGAACATCATGCCCTGATCTCCTGCACCCATCTGATTGTGATACTCGCTCAGTCCCGTACCGTTTACACCCTGCGCAATATCGGGGGATTGGGAATGAATCATACTTAACACAGCCATAGAATTGCAGTCAAGCCCGAATGCGGAATCGGTATAGCCGATTTCCCGTGCAATATTACGGGCTGTTTGCTGTATGTCAACAAAGGTATTGGTGGTAATTTCTCCACCGATAAGAATTAACGCGGTTGACGCAAAAGTTTCGCAGGCGACATGACTTTTAGGATCGTCGCGCAAACAGGCATCCAGCACTGCATCTGAAATTTGATCGCACAGTTTATCGGGATGCCCTTCACCAACCGACTCCGAGGTAAATAGTTTACGACTGTTCATCATTACTCCTATATTAAAAGTGTTATAAAGCAGCCGCCATCATAGTCGTATTCGAAACAAAAAACAAGTTGTATTTTATTTATCAGCAGCGCGGCAAGCGTGTCGAACACTGCGGTACATTTCGCACTGGTAGGCGCATCTTCATCATCCTTCGAATAGCCCCCGTACCCGCCGAAGTTCACGTTCACTTGCGGCGGTTATTGTATGGGGTCCAAATGAGCTTGGAAGTGGCGCAAAATCGGCGGCTCCCAAATGATGCGGTAACCTTTCACCTGCGAAGCCCTGTCTTTGATGTTGATCAACGCTGCGGCAATTACATCCAAATGAGCCTGTGTGTACACACGCCGCGGAATAGCGAGCCGAGCAAACTCAAATTCGGATTTAATCTGCTTGCCTGTTTCAGGATCGTTTCCGAGCATGAACGACCCGATATCGCAGGTACGGATACCGGCTTCTTTATACAGCTCTACACAGAGCGTATGACCGGGAAATTCATAGTAGGGGATATGCGGGAACATCGCGTTTGCATCGACATACACACCGTGTCCGCCTGCCGGATTTTGAATGGCAACACCTGCATCGAGCAGCTGAGATGCCAAGTATTCCATGGAAGCGTTGCGGTATCTTAGATACTCTTCGTCGATACCTTCGTAGAGACCGATAGCTAAGGCTTCCAGATCACGCCCGGCAAGACCGCCGTAGGTGATAAAGCCTTCAAAAGAAATACAGTTGCCCTTAATCAGCTGATAGATATCCTTGTTGTTTTTAATACCGATGAGACCGCCCATATTGACGATCGCATCTTTCTTTGCGCTCATCGTAAAGGTGTCAGCATAGCTGAACATCTCGCGGACGATGTCTTTAATGGATGTATTGTTATAGCCTTCTTCACGTGCTTTGATAAAATAGGCGTTTTCGGCAAAACGGGCGGCATCGATGTTAAACAAAATACCGTATTTTTTTGCGACTGCGGAAACTTCGCGAATATTCTGCATCGACACGGGCTGTCCGCCGGCTGAGTTGTTTGTAATGGTCATAACGATCATACCGACATTTTCTTTTCCGTATTCGTTGATAAACTTTTCAAGTTTTTCAACATCCATGTTTCCTTTAAACGGAGCATAAACGGCCGGCTTTTTCGCTTCCGCGCAAACGCAGTCTACCGGTTTCCCGCCGGATAGGGTTACGTGCGCCCGTGTCGTATCGAAGAACATATTTGAAATGGCAAATTGCCCTTTCTTCAGCAGTAGCGGGAACATCACTTTTTCCGCCGCACGGCCTTGGTGCACCGGCTGGATAAATTCATATCCGAAAATATCTTGACCCGCTTCCAGCAATTTAAAGTAGCTTTTACCGCCGGCATACGCCTCATCGCCGACCATCACGCCCGCCCACTGCTTATCGCTCATCGCATTCGTTCCGCTGTCGGTCAATAAGTCGATGTACACATCTTCACCGCGCAGGTTGAACATATTGTACTTAGCCGCTTCAAGCTTTTTGATGCGCTCTTCGCGGGTAGTCATTTTGATTGGCTCTACCATTTTGATTCTAAACGGTTCCGGTACATACTTTTTCATTCGGGTTTCTCCTTTTGTTACTTTGCTAAATATTCGTTGATGCTTGCTGCCGCTTTGCGTCCTTCGCCCATTGCGAGGATGACGGTTGCCGCGCCGAGTACGATATCTCCGCCCGACCACACTTTCGGGATGCTGGTTTTCTGGTTCTCATCCACGATGATATTGCCGGTCTTGGTTACCTGCAAACCTTCCGTCGTTTTTGCCATCAGCGGATTGGAGCTGTTGCCGAGCGCAACGATAACCGTGTCGACCGGGATTTGATGTTCGGTGCCCTGAATGGCGACGGGACTGCGGCGGCCGGAAGCGTCGGGTTCACCAAGCTCGTAGTTCAGCACCTCGACCGCGCATACCTTACCGTCTTTGTCGCCGATAAACCGTGTCGGGTTTTGCAAAAAGCAGAACTCAACGCCTTCTTCTTCCGCATGGGCGATTTCTTCGGCACGAGCGGGCATTTCGGCACGGGTACGGCGGTAAATACAGTACACTTTATCGGCGCCGAGCCGGTATCCCATACGGGCGGCATCCATCGCGACATTCCCGCCGCCGATAACCGCAACAACCTTTGCAGGATACAGCGGTGTGTCCGCCTTATCTTCCTGATAGGCCTTCATCAAATTGGCGCGGGTTAAGTACTCGTTTGCGCTGAATACGCCGATGAGGTTTTCTCCCTCGACGTTCATAAACTTAGGTAAGCCCGCACCGGTACCGACAAAGGCGGCGTCGAATCCGTCTTCTTGGAGCAGCTGTTCCAGCGTTGCCGTCCGTCCGACTAAAAAGTTGGTTTCAAACTTGACGCCCATCTTTTTCAGATTTTCCACTTCTTTAGCGACAATGTCTTTGGGGAGCCGAAATTCGGGGATTCCGTAGACCATAACGCCGCCCGTTTTATGGAAGGCTTCAAATACGGTTACCGCATGACCGGCGCGGCGGATATCGGCGGCGGCGGCAAGTCCCGCAGGCCCCGACCCGATAATAGCAACCTTTTTTCCGGTATTGGGGGCAATCGGCGGTATTGTCGCTTTATTATTTTCCCGCTCCCAATCTGCAACAAAGCGTTCCAATCTGCCGATTGCGACCGCTTTATCTACCGATTTATGCATCTTGCCGACCGTGCATACCAGCTGACACTGTTTTTCCTGCGGACATACGCGGCCGCAGATAGCGGGGAGCAAGTTGGTCGTTTTAATGGTGTCGACAGCGGCTTTAAAATCTCCCTTTTGGATGCAGCCGATAAATTCCGGGATGGGTATCCCGACGGGGCATCCCTGTACGCAGGGGCGGTTTTTGCAGTTTAAGCATCGTTCCGCCTCTATCCGCGCCTGTTCTTCGGTATAACCGGTAGCGACCTCATCCATAAGGCTGGCTCTGGTATGCGGTTCAAGTACCGGCATTTCCTGTATCGGGATAGCGCCGCGATCCTTCATCTTTAATTCTTTATCTTTTAATTCACCCCAATACGCTTTCGCCTGCTCCGCAAGTTTTTCGCGGGGGACGTAGTGGTGTTCGGTATTTATATTTTCGGTTTCCATTCCATACTCCTCTGCGCGGCACATCCGAAAAAATGCCGGCTTATCCTCTATTCAGGTTGATTTAAGGTTAATGAGCGCCGTTCGACAGGCCGATTCTGCATACATGCCGGTCGTGATCTTCCCGTTCCTTAAACGCCTTCATCCGCATCATCATGTTGTCAAAATCGACTTTGTGCCCATCAAACTCAGGGCCATCCACGCAGACGAACTTTGTCTTTCCGTCAACCGTAACGCGGCATCCTCCGCACATTCCGGTACCGTCAATCATAATGGTATTTAACGAGACCACCGTGTGGATCCCGAACGGACGGGTTGTCGCTGCGCAGAACTTCATCATAATCGGCGGGCCGATTGCGATAACCTCTTGAGGCGGCGCGGCGCTTTCGCAGATTTCTTTTAACGGTTCGGTAACCAGCGCTTTTCGGCCGTAGCTCCCGTCATCAGTTACGATAATGAGTTCATCGGCTATCTTGCGCATTTCTTCCTCGAAAATCACGAGTTCTTTTGTGCGTCCGCCGATGATAATGATAACTTCATTACCGGCACGCTTATAGGCTTGGGCAATCGGGTGTAAAGGCGCCGTACCGATGCCGCCGCCGACACAGACAACCTTTCCGACCTTTGCAATATGCGTCGGATTACCGAGCGGACCGAGAATTGCCGCAATCGAATCGCCGGCTTCTTTTCGGCAGAGCTTAATCGTGGTTGCTCCGACCGCCTGAACGACCAGCGCAATCCATCCTGCAGCAGGATCGGCATCGGCGATGGTAAGCGGGATGCGCTCTCCGTAATCGATATCAAGCTGAATAATAACAAACTGCCCTGCTTTTCTCTGACGGGCAATTTCCGGAGCGGCAACGCGTAAATAAAAGACATCTTTTGAGAATTGTTTTTTCTCTAAAATCGTGTGAATCATTAGACCTCTTTATATAGATAAAATATGGTATCAATTTGGCTGATACGTATTTTGTGCCATTTTACCTGTAATACTATGGAATATCAATATAAAGCATTGCGAAAATTATTAATTTCTTTTATACTAAGGGTATGGACAACGTTGCACCTATACCGGTAGATAAAAATAAAATAAAACAAGCTGTTCAGATGAATATTCCCATCTCGATTAACACCTATACTCTTCCGAAAGAAACGGAAACCTATATCGTCGATGTCGCAAAAGTTTTTCTCGGAACGGTTCATCAGGACGGAATTCAAGATTATATTGTCTATTGCCTCAATGAACTCACCACGAATGCGAAGAAGGCGAATACCAAACGGATATATTTTAAAGAAAAAGGCTTTGATATTTATGATCAAAAATCCTATGACGAGGGAATGCTCAACTTTAAGC
>NZ_CALHGC010000140.1 GCF_938029485.1 uncultured Treponema sp.
TGCCGCTCATCTTTTTACTACTTCCGTAAACTCCATTAAAACGGAGATTATATCTGCGGATTCGGTACAGGTGTATCGAGGTATGCCGATCGGTTCGGCTCAACCTCCGCAAGAACTGCTCGATACGATTCCCCATCACCTTATCGGGGTATGCGAACCTTCCGAAGAATTTTCCGTAGCGGATTTTGTACGCAGCGCGGATAAACTGTGCAAGGATATTGCAAGCCGAGGCGCACTGCCGGTTGTGCTTGGCGGGACGGCTTTTTACATTAAGCATTTTATGTATGGTATGCCGATTACTCCGCAGGCGGATCCGGTTTTACGTGCACAATTGCAGGAACGGATGCAGCGTGTCGGCGCCGCGGCAATGCACGAGGAACTTGCGTCTTTTGACCCCGCATCGGCAGCAAAGATCCACATCCATGACGAATACCGTATTCTCCGCGCGCATGAGGTGTATTGCGCCTCGGGGCGGCCGCTCAGCTCGTTCGAGCTGCCGTACCGTTATCGCGAGGGCTTCCGCTTTTGCCCGATATTTTTAGACCGCCCTCGCGATGAACTGTACCGGCGCATCGAAGCCCGCGTCGATGAGATGTTTGCGCAAGGCTTACAACAGGAAATTGCTCGGCTAACTGCGCAGGGCTGTACTGCCGACTATCCTGCAATGAAGGCAATCGGGTATCGAGAGTTTTTTAAGCTTTCCCCCGATGCGCCGGCGGCCGCCCCGCTCAATGCGGTGAAAGACCTCATTAAGCGCGACAGCAAACGCTACGCCAAACGGCAGCAAACATTCTTCCAATCATTCCCGAATGTCCGCCGCATCGACATGACCGATCCGCAGAGTGAACGGCGCATTGCGGAGATACTGCAGGATACCTTTTAACAAATCGGTTACTTTCGATGCTTTACGATTGCTGCAAGGATTTTTAAAATTTCCTGACAATCGGCATACATCCCGGCAAAGTCTGATTTTTGTATATATCCGCTCTCGTATAATAACTCAAGCCAATATTCGGTTTCGTTCGCATCTTTAAGAGCGATCAACAGCTTTGCGTAAAAATCCGCCTTTGTTTGCCCGCTCACTGCTTCTTTTACCCTTGAACCGATACTGGTTCCGCTCCGCAGTAATTGCTGTGATAAAATAAATTCATGCTTACTGCATAAGATTTTATGTGCATTGATAATAGCCAACGCAAAAGATTTTGATTTATCGACAATGACATTCATAGCGGCTCCTTTTAAGCGTATATATCTCTTATATATCGCCAGCGGCGTTTTGGCTAAGAAAATCAAAAAAAATTATATGCTTTTACAAAAATCGACTATTTTTAAATAGGCTATAGATACCCTGCCCTGAGAATTTTCAACAGATACCGCAGCTCGATACCTGCCCGCTTTAAAAAACCGAGATTAAACGAATAGCCACGTGCAGCATCGGGAAAATGACTATAGAGGTAGTCGCGCTCTGCGAGAAGCTGCTCCATCGTTTGTTCTGCTAACGGGTGCTTGCCCTGCAAATGGTCATTCAGCATAGTTAAGGCTTCGGCTTCTCCGGCAAGATAACCGCAGAGTGCTCTGTGCCGCTCGGTTACCGTGTCTGCTTTATAAACGGAGTCAAAAAAAGCCCTGCCTATATCTGCTCTTGAGTAAACGGTTCTAACAGCTGTTATGCCCGCATTCGATTTACCGGCATCGGTAAGTATTTGTTCTATTTGTTCCGTATTTACCGTACCGTCCTTCCTATCGTTCAAAATACAGCCTTCCGTTCCGATGTCTATAACCCGTTCATTGCCTGAGAAGGTATGCCGGTACAGTTCCGCATAGCCGGAAAGTACCGGAGTTGTCCAATAGGAAAGTCCCCGTTTTCCGGCAATACGCTGCATACCGGTAGAAATATTGAGCTTGTACGGCGATTCGGTGCGGCCTAATTCCGCGAAAAGTTGTTTTACGGGGCTGCTTCCGGCGGCATGGGTAAGGCTGCTTCGCCATGCAAAATCCAAACCGGTATGCAATACGGGCAGGTGAGGGTCGGTCAGCGCTAAAGCAAGCTGTAGTGTAGTCAGCCCTACCGATCCCATCGGCGGAAGAATAATCGGCTGCAGCGTTTGATAGAGACGTTCCAAATATTTCAGTCGTGCGTACTCGGTGCAAAAAAAGTATACGTTTCCGTCGCATGCTTGTAGCGCACGGGGGGAAGCCGTCAGATCGGCAAAGACCGGTATGCCGTATTTTTGCAGGCCGATAAATGCCGAATCAATCCAATACTGCGATTCCACCAATACGATTGCGTCAGGTCGAATATCGGGTAACAGTGCTGCGGCTGCGGCATCCACCGCAAGCAAAAAAAAAGAATTTCTATTCTTGATGATAAAATCCCGTGCAGTATCCAGCGAAGGACCGGCGCCTGCAACCAAAAGAGGCTTGCGGATACGCTCATCGCCGGTGAGCAACTGGAAATTCCTCTTACTCGATGGTGCCTCCCACGCAGATAATTCCGCTGGGGAACTCTCCGGCGATCTTACGAGTGATCTCGTCAGCGATCCCGTCATTTGCCTCGCCGGTGATTTTGCGAGTGATCTTGCAAGCGAGAGGAGGTTGCGGAACGTATTATGTGCGTAATTCCTACCGAGA
>NZ_CALHGC010000141.1 GCF_938029485.1 uncultured Treponema sp.
AGCATTTGCAGCAAAATGAGAAAGAAACATTTCGTCATCTGACGTAAATGCGCGTATCCGGTCGTGTACATCAAGTGCGTTGATCATCTGCAGAACGCCCAATACATCGCCGGACACGGCGATCAACGGCATAGTTAGTGTGGATACCGTTTTATAGCCGGTTATCGTATCGCTAATAGTACCGAATTTATACTGTTTGTCGGGGGAAATATCATAAACATTAGGCTCATTGATAAATTGTTTTGTTTTAACCGCTGCCCCCGCAATGGTTTCATCACTGATCGGAAACGAAAAAATGCTAAAAGGAAGTTTTTCTCCGGGTTTTAACCGCTTTTGCAGCGTTGCGTTTTGCGCATAGTGAATAACCAGCTGCGTTCCTTCAACCAGATAAATAGAACCGGCATCAGCATTTAATGCTTGCCGTGCCTCAGTTAATATTCTTTCCAATAAAATATCTTTATCTCTGATACTGTATAACCGGGAGGTGGTTTGCATAATGTCAAACAAAATTTCTTCCCGTGTTTTTACTATCGGCATCGTATCCATAACATTTCCTCTCTGCCTATAATAACAATATAGGGACTTCAATAGTATCACCTAATATGCAGTATGACAATACGGACACTGCAGGTAAGCGCATTAAAAATATTTTTAGCGGGTGCGTTCCTTCTGTGCGGAATTTTGCTTACAACGTTGCATCTTTTTCCGGTAAATAGGTAAAACCCTGTCAAATTCGTAAAATTATGATACACTGAAATGGAACTCTAACCGATGTTTTGACGGTTTAGAGAAATCCGCTATTTCCGCTCAGGAGGAACAATCATGAATATAGAAAACATTCAACCTAAAGAAGTATTCCATTGGTTTGCCGAAATTTCGGCTGTACCGCGCGGTTCTCACAACGAGAAAGCTATCAGCGATTTTTTGGTGAACTTTGCAAAAGAACGTTCACTTGAAGTGTATCAGGATGAGGCGCTCAACGTTATTATTAAAAAAAACGGGACGGACGGATACGAAAAATCTCCGACGGTTATATTGCAGGGACACATGGATATGGTCTGCGAAAAAACGGCGGATTCTAATCACGATTTTCTTAAAGATCCGATCAAGCTGATTGTAGACGGAGACAATCTCCATGCCGACCGGACAACACTCGGCGGAGATGACGGCATCGCGGTCGCTTATGCGTTGGCAATTCTCGATTCCAAGTCGCTTGCACATCCGCCGCTTGAGGTCTTAATTACCACAACCGAAGAAGTCGGTATGGATGGCGCGCGGGCTTTAAAAGCCGATCATTTGCAGGGGAGAATCCTTTTCAATGTCGATTCCGAAGAGGAAGGCGTCTTTTTGGTCAGCTGTGCAGGCGGCGCCAATACCCATGTCGATTTTAAGCTCGAAACGGAACCGTTGAAGGGACGGGCGCTCTCCATCAAAGTTGATGGACTGCTCGGCGGGCATTCCGGTATGGAGATTATTAAACAACGTGCAAACGCCATCAAACTACTGGGGCGGATTTTATCCGCGGTAAAGGCGGAGCAGTCCGTGCATATTGTGTCGACTTCGGGCGGTTCGAAGCATAATGCTATTGCAAAAGAAGCGCAGGCAATTATTACCGTCGAGGATGCCGCCCGTGCGCAGGCAGCCATCGCAAAACTTGCTGAAGCAATCAAGACGGAATACCGTGTTGTCGATAAGGATATCCGCATTGTTACCGAAGCGGCGACGGCGCTGCCTAAGATGATGTATAACGGTACGGTCAGCTGCGGCATCATAGACTTTATGACGATGGTTCCCGACGGGGTGCAATACATGAGCATGGATATCCCCGGATTGGTACAAACCAGCTTGAACAACGGTATTCTCGCCGCCGCCGGAGAAACCTTGACATTTACGATTTCGGTGCGCAGCTCGGTAAAGAGCGAACTGGATGAAATCGTACAAATACTGCAGCTCTGCGCTGAGCGTACCGGAGGCATCTTTAACAAGGTGTCGGAGTATCCCGCATGGGAGTATTCGCCGCAGTCTCGTGCCCGTGATGCTGCCGTAAAAACATACAAAGACCTTACCGGAAAAGAGCCGGTTGTTTCCGCCGTCCACGCAGGGCTCGAATGCGGGCTTATCAAAAAGACCATCCCCGATATCGACGCCGTCAGCTTCGGCCCGAATTTATACGATGTGCATACCCCGAATGAGCATTTGAGTATTTCCTCAGCCGAGCGGATGTGGAAATTTATCGTTAAACTTCTGTGCACTACACAGTTGCACTTTAAGCATTTCTCTGTTAGAATTTAAATAGCAAAGAAACAATCGTTGGTTAATTGTGACTGTTATTTGATTAATTTCATTAAGAACAGTTAACTAGTTAGGAGAACATAATAGTGAAAAAATTAATCATTATTCCTGCTTATAACGAAAGCAGCAATATAGAGCGAACAATTGAAGCCATTCTTAATGACGTCCCTGAATTTGATTATGTTATTATCAATGACTGTTCAAAGGACAATACTCTGGAAATTTGTCAGAAAAATGGTTTTAACGTGATATCATTACCCATTAATTTAGGAATTGGAGGTGCCGTGCAAACAGGTTATCTTTATGCTAAAAGGCACGATTATGACATTGCTGTTCAGGTTGATGGTGATGGTCAGCATAATCCATCTTTTCTTAATCAAATGTTTGAGGAATTAGAAAGTAAACAAATTGATATGGTAATTGGATCACGTTTTATCAAAAATGAAGGATTCCAATCATCTTTTGCACGTCGTATCGGAATTCGATACTTTACTTGGCTGATTAAATTAATGACAGGTGCTACAATTACGGATGCTACTTCAGGTCTTCGTATGATTAATAGAGGATTGATTGAACGTTTCGCAGACAGTTATCCGGA
>NZ_CALHGC010000142.1 GCF_938029485.1 uncultured Treponema sp.
AGGTAAGAACCTGCTGCCAATCTCCGTAAATCGAACGATGGCATTCATCAATGATAATTACGTCAAAGAAATCCGGCGGTAAAAGTATGTTTCCGGTAAACTGAATCTGTTTTTCCGGTGCGTTTTCATCATAATCCATTTCTTCGTCATCGCCGGCATCGTTTATTTCTTGCCCCGTGAGCACTGCAAAAAGCCGTTGAATTGTTGAAATGACGACACTTGCATTTCCTATTTTTTCAATGCTTTTAAGCCGATGAACAATGTATTCATCGGAAAAAGGATTACCGGTTTCCGTAAGTTTATAGGTACCGAACTCACCTTCGGCTTGCTTCCCAAGATTGTTACGGTCTACAAGGAAAAGAACTCGCTTTGCAGATGTATAATTCAAAAGCCGATATGCTGCCGTACAGGCGGTAAAAGTTTTTCCGGCGCCCGTAGCTAAAACGATAAGAGCCTTTTTGGCTCCCTGCTTAAATGAAAGTTCCAGCTTTGTGATTGCTTCAAATTGACATACTCTTAAACCTTTTGCCCCTACAGCGGGGACGGAAGGAAGTTTTGCATATTCCGAATCAATGTCGTCGCCAGCCAATGTAACAATATCTTTCGGGGTGAGCATTTTTTTAAGAACTGTATAACGCGGTTTTTCGTCGTACATATCCTTAAAGAGTAAAGTCTCGCCGTTTGAAAGAAAAATAAACGGAAGCGGAGTTTTCCATGCTCGTATCCAATCAGGCAGAATGTTTCCGTAAGCTTGCGCTTGTTCTGCAACTTCAAAACCTAAATTATTCTCTTTTCTTTTTGCTTCAAGAACCCCTATAGCCTTTCCGTCAAGATAAAGAATGTAATCAGCTTCTTTATTGCCTTTTAAGATATTTTCACGGACGGCTTGCGCGTTTATCGCTTCGGGAACAAACTCATCCCGGTTGACTACCGTCCAGCCGGCATCTTCAAGATATGTATCTATATAAACACGCGCTTTTTGCTCAGGCAATAGGTCATCATATCTGCAATTATGATTATTTTTGTATTCCGCCATAGCTATATCCTGATGTTCCCTTATCAACTTCCGATAATCAACACTATGAGACGTAATAAACCTGTTCGGAAACTTCAGTTTCAGAACAGGTTACCTTGAAATGCGATGTTCAAAATCGTGCTGTCCGTGCGATTTTGAACTCGTCGCCCTGTTCGATAACAAACTTATCGAACAGGGCAAGTATACCACAGGTTTACAAATTTTGACAGGTCAAGATTCGAGTTTTTCTTAAAATCGGAAAACCGGAGAGGCTAAAGCGATGCCATGCCCGCCCTGCAATATTTTTTACAGGCCTGCTTTACCGCTATCATCGGATTGCACAATCAAGGAAATTATTGTATATTTTACGGTAAGAATCTATATGAAGCGGGAAATGTGTTATTTGTATGTAAATTCAATTATGGAGAACCCTTCTTTATGTGATGGGTACGGATATAGAACGGTGTTATTTCTCCAAGGTTGTGTGCGGCACTGTAAAGGCTGCCAGAACGAACGCGCATGGGATATAACTTTAGGCACAAAGATTGAAGTTGGTAATTTGGCTCGGCAGTTGCGAGAAATATGCTTTAATAAGAAACTGACAATAAGCGGTGGAGAACCCTTGCTGCAAAAAGAGGCTCTGATTGCATTGCTTGAAAAATTGAAAGATTTTGATTTATGTATATACACGGGATATAATTTAAATGAAGTGTCGGCGGACATATTGAAGTATTTAAAATATATAAAAGTCGGACCTTATATTCAAGAGTTAAAAACAACGACAAAACCTTTTGTGGGGTCAACAAACCAAGAGTTTTTGGAGATAAGCAAAATTGAATCTACAAAATAAAAACGATAATGCAGCGAATAGAAAAAGTTATGTCGGTAAAATATATAATACCGGAGAAACACAAACAAAAGAAACTATTTTGGATTCACTGAAACCGGAATGGGCAAAGCTGCATCGTGAAGGATACCTCTACATACACGATTTGGATGCCTACGGGTTAACCTATAACTGCTTAACATTTGATATTTTAAAAGCATTTCCGTATGCACGATTTGAAAAATGTTCCGATATTGAAAAAATAGTTTTAACATTTGACTTTATTAAAGAACTCCTTGCAAAGATGGGAAATGAGCAATCAGGCGGAATGTCTTTTGCAAATTTTGATAACGACTTCGCAACAATATTCTCTAATATGAATATTGATTATAAAGATTATGAAGAAATATTTGCCGCATCAATGCGTTCTTTAATTTTGTGGTGCAATAATATTCATACGCGTATGGGGCAAACTTCTTATTACGTTACTTTTAATATCGGTCTTGCAAATAATAACTTTGCAAGGTTTTTAGCGTTTACATTACTCGATGAGTTTTATAAGAGCGGATCGTTTGTCTATAAACCAAATATCGTATTTAAAGTTCATAAAGGAATCAGTAGAAATAAAGAAGATGCAAACTATGATTTATTGGAAAAAGCACTCCTTTGTACCGCTAAAAAAATGATTCCTACGTATCTGCTTTGTGATTGCGAATCGGATAAAAATATAGC
>NZ_CALHGC010000143.1 GCF_938029485.1 uncultured Treponema sp.
ACTTCATCGGTTTGGGTGTCAGCTAAAATCTTTACAAAGCCGTCGGTATCCATACTGGCACGGGCGCGCCCTAAGGCACGAAATGCAAATTGCCCTACTTTATAGGCTATGCCGTCAGCTTTTAGTTGCTCTTCACTTTTGCCTACTGAAGCTACTTCAGGCCAGGTGTAAACAACACCAGGGATATGATTATAGTCGATATGTGGTTTTTGTCCAGCGAGTTGTTCTACTACCAATACGCCTTCTTCTTCGGCTTTATGTGCGAGCATAGCCCCATGCTGAAAACTCTATCGAAAAGCCTGCGGGAATATAAACGGACGTCCGTTTTTGCAGTGCTGCTGACGATTACGGAGGTGGTGTTTGAAATTATCATCCCTTCGTGTATGGCGTATTTAATCGATTTGGGTATTGAACGCGGTGCAATGCAGACGGTGTTCAAGTACGGGGCGGCGCTGTTGGTTTTTGCGCTTATGCAACTCAGCACCGGTGTGTTTTCTGCGGTTACCGCTGCAAAGGCATCGGCAGGGTTCGCCGCAAACCTCCGGCAAGATATGTACGACAACGTGCAGACCTTTTCTTTTTCCAATATCGATAAATTCTCAACATCTTCTATTATAACGCGGCTTACAACCGACGTAACGAACGTGCTCAACTCCTATCAGATGCTGGTAAAACTTGCAGTGCGCGCTCCCGGTATGATGCTCTTTGCGATGATCGCCTCGTTCAGAATCAGTAGGGAAATTTCCATGATCTTCCTTTTTATGATTCCGTTTTTGGGACTCGGTATCTATTTCATTATCCGGAACGTGCATCCCATCTTTACGGCGGTTTTTAAGACCTACGATAAGCTCAACAATGTGGTGCAGGAAAACGTGCGGGGCGTGCGGGCGGTAAAATCGTTTAACCGGCAAGAGTACGAAATTGCTAAGTTTGAAAAGATTTCCGAATCGATTTACCGGGGCTTTTCAAAAGGCGAGCAGTACATCACACTGATGATGCCGTTGATGCAGTTCTGTATTTACACCTGTATGATTCTGATTTCGTGGTTCGGGGCGCGGGCGATTGTCGCAAGCGGAAACGATGCCGCACAGGGCTTAACGGCCGGCTCGCTGATGGCGCTTTTTTCGTATGCAACGCAGATTATGATGAGCTTGATGATGTTTTCGATGGTGTTTGTGATGATTACCATTTCCCGCTCATCTGCGGAACGCATCGCAGAAGTTTTGAACGAACGTCCCGATATTAAAAATCCCGAGCATCCGGTAATGGCGGTAAAGAACGGCGACATTCAATTTGCCCATGCCGACTTTATGTATACCGCCGGTGCTGATAAGAAAGTCATCGATGATGCAAACATAAGTATCCGGTCGGGAGAGACGGTTGGAATTATCGGCGGCACGGGTTCGTCAAAGACCTCTTTCGTGCAGCTCATTCCCCGCTTGTACGATGTTACCGCAGGTTCGGTCAGCGTCGGCGGCGTGAATGTCAAGGACTACGATATAAAAACACTGCGGGATGCGGTGGCGATGGTATTGCAGAAAAACGAATTGTTCTCCGGTACGGTGAAGGATAATTTGAAGTGGGGCAACGAACACGCAAGCGATGCGGAAATTGCCGAAGCGTGCCGCCTCGCCTGCGCTGCCGAATTTGTGGAAGCAATGCCGGACGGCTACAACTCCCATATCGAGCAGGGAGGTGCGAATGTTTCGGGCGGACAAAAGCAGCGGCTCTGTATTGCACGGGCGCTGCTAAAAAAGCCGAAGATTTTGATACTTGATGATTCGACCAGTGCGGTTGACACCAAAACGGATGCGCTGATTCAAAAATCATTTAAAGAGTTCCTCCCCGAAACGACAAAGATTATCATTGCACAGCGGATTTCTTCAGTGCAGTATGCGGATAAAATCCTCGTGTTCGATAACGGCTCCATCACGGCGCTCGGTACGCATGATGAACTGTTACAAACGAGCGCCATCTATAAAGAAGTCTTTGAAACTCAACAAAAAGGAACTGACGGCGCAGCTACAAACAGCGCAACAAATGAC
>NZ_CALHGC010000144.1 GCF_938029485.1 uncultured Treponema sp.
AAGAATTACTATCGCCGGTTTGAAATTTTTTAAGAAATTGACTTTCAATTCTTTTTCCAGGAATCTTTATTTCTTTTGTTTGCACAAAAAATTCTTTTTTTGCATTCCATGTATATTGCTTTTCTATTTGGTTAAGTGTATTTGGAGCATCTTTATCGGAATAATATGCAGATATCGTATAATCGGAGATCGAATTATCCTGTTCGTTTTTCAGTATAATTTGACCGTCCGCTTGTATGTCGGCTAAAGAATAGATACTGATTATTTTATCCTCATCTATCCCCAACCTATACATACCGAAAACCTGCATACTATCGGCATTCATTCCATTATATACTATAACGGGATACGTATATTCTTGTACCATTAATGTATAAACAGAGAGCGTTTTTGCATGTGTTGCTTCCGTTTTTATTTCTACGGCTCTTGTAAAAGTTTGCGCTTCACTATCCTGTAAAAATATGAAAAGATAGATGAATTGATCGGATAATTTTTTGGCTGCAATAATTTTATCTTCCTTATTATCACCATTGATGTCAACGGGCACATCATCAATAAGTATTTCATCGCTCAGCAATGTAATAACCGATTGGGTATTTTCTTGTACATATTCGGATGAAGAAGTTTGTTGCTGCGATTGCGATGCTACGGGAATAATTGTTTGAGCACTTTGTGGGATTACCTGATGCCTTTCGCGGATAATACGCTGATACATCAATATCCCGATAATAACAAATACCGCGACAATACAAAATATATAGAATAATTTTTTCATATTTAAAACAACAGCCTATTTTCTTTCTTCAGTGATAAGCGCTTTATTTTGATCATCATTACTGCGGAGCGTTTCTTTATTATCGATAATACCCGTATAGAGTTCTTTCGTTGTTTTGACAACTTTGTCTTGAATATCCATATCCAATGTTATTTCGTACCAATTATCATGTTTGATAATACGGGCTTCGGCAAGATACGGACTTTTGAACGATTCCTGTTTACCGCGGTATTTTGACGTCCACGGTGCATCTTGCTCAAGATCCGTTACTAATAATAAAATTTTATACCGATTGTTTTTTCCTCGTTTATTCAAGGCATCTTGAATTGAATCAAGTGCACTGCCGATATCGGTAAATGCGCCGTTGGGAGTAATATTGTCGATTGTTTTTATTAATGTATTACGATCGTTTTCATCTTTGATAATTAATGTTTGCAATTCATGCGGTTTTTCATAAAATTCCCACACGGTAATCCAATCTTCGGGTATTAACATTTCAGTAACAAGCGTGTCGCGTACCCATTTATGCAAACTATCGAATTTTCCGGGTTCATTCATCGATTTTGATTTATCAATCATTAAAAAAATATCGACAGGAATAGTTCTTTCACCGGCAAATACCGCAAAAGACATAATACAAAAAGAAAAGACAAAAAAAATAGACTTGGCTTTTAGCATAATAACTCCTACAAAAATGTTGATAACCAAAGTTCTATCGCATATTATTACAAAAAAAAGAAAGTAAAAAGGGGGTAGATGCTTTACATTTTATCAAATAGCCTTATAATAAAGGCTGTGTTAATATATCCCTTGCGGATATAGATCTACTGCTAGTAAGGAGACAGTAAGATGGGAAGTTTAGATTTACCTCAAAGTCCAAATGTATTCCATCCCGAAAAGCCCAGTGCTGTCGGTTCAAGGAATTCGTTGGCGCAAGATTACCGCGATCAGCAAAAAGAAGTGAATCAGCTGATTGAAGAAGAGACCAATAAAGTATTGCATCACTTATCGACAAAATTACCCAAAGACGTTCTGGAAAGATTGGATGTAATGGGTGGTTTAAAAGAAAAGTTATACAATTACTTTAACCAGAACTATCAGAATATGTTCAACCGCTATATGGTAACCGCAGAAGACGAAATGCTCAAAAAAGTCCGCGGA
Organism: uncultured Treponema sp.; assembly: GCF_938029485.1. Taxonomy (GTDB): domain Bacteria; phylum Spirochaetota; class Spirochaetia; order Treponematales; family Treponemataceae; genus Treponema. The sequence continues at coordinate 1,937 of NZ_CALHGC010000144.1, forward strand.
TTTATCGATAGGGAAGAAATGAAAGTTCTGAACCGCTACACTCCGAAAGAGATTGCAACTCTGCTGGATGAAGTCGGCGGTGCCGATAAGTTCAATACCGGTGAAATCGAAAAATCGATCGTTAATATGTACGGACACCTGCAAGGACACGTACAGCGCGGAATCAACGATTTGGAAACCCTGACCAATTCGCTTCTACGTCAGAAAACCGACGTCGGAGCTTTCGTTCGCGGTGAAAACGCCTACTCAATCGTAAAGTGTGCGTTTAAAGACAACATCACCAAACCGAAAACCGTAACGGATGTAAAACTTTCAGTCAATATTCTCGATACCGAGCTTATCAGCCCGATTTTCCAATATCAGGTAACGGTGGAATACTTAATTAAAGATTTACTTTCCAACCACATGATGAACCTTATCGATAAGGAAATCGAAGTATTAAAAGATGAACTTATCGACGAAGGCAAAGAAGAGATGACCGACAGTGAAATCATCTTCAAGAAAATGGGAAAAGTTTTCGATGTTACCGATGATGACGTTGAAAATCCTGAAAGCAAACGCTATTCGGCGGTTTCAAAAGAACTGATGGATCGTATTGCAAACTTAAGAGCGGAAATTGATCCGGAGACTTTCGATCAGCTCAACGTACGTGAGAATGTTAAGCGTATTATCGACATTGAAAATATCCGTAACCGCGGCTTTAATACGGCAATTAACTCGCTAACTTCAATTCTTGACACCTCTAAGATGGGGTATCAGTACATTGAAAACCTGAAAAATGCCCGTGAGCTGCTGCTCCGCGAATATGACGATACCAATGTCGCAAATCTCCCCGACGAACGCTATCAGATCCGTCTGCGCTACTACGATAATGCTCAACTGCTTGAAGAGCGCAAAGCCTACGAGGTGATGATCCGCTCGTTTGAAACCGAAGTTGAACACCTGTGGGACGTGTTGCAGACTCAATATGACAAGTCGAAGTTTATGGTACGCATTACCGATTTCGGCGATTTGGCAAAGCTCTACGAAAAACACATCCAGAGAAAATACAAGATGCCGAAGGGCGAACCTGCCTACAAAGACATCGCAAAGGTCTGGGACGAAATTTCGTTTGTCAATGCAGCTGAAACCGAAGTTGAAAAAATGAACCGCACGTTTGTCTACGAAAAAGACAAGATGCGCAAGAAGCTTGTAATCATGCGTGAACGGCTCAAGAAAATGTACGACTATCAGTACCCTGTTGAACGGCGTGTTATGGAAGAACGTCTTGCTTTCCTTGAGGCGGAATTCAACAAGTTCGACTACCTCATCAACCCCTTCCATATGCAGCCGGGACTTTTGCTTGATGTGGATATCACCTCCATCAAACGCAAGAAAGCTACCCTCGACGGTATGGCAAACGTGTTGAACGAATTCCTCCATGGAGTTTCCAAAGGCTTTATGGATCAGGCATTCGCTTCGTTCAGCCGTCGCCGTTCAACGGTTCGCGCCGATATCGCGCAGACTTTCGGCTCCGGTGAAGAAGAAGAACCTGCAGCAGGAACACCGAACGGACGCGCTCAGTTCATCGATATGCTGAACGGAACACCGAGTTTGGAAGCGCCTGCCGCTGCCGAAACTGTCAACGCAAAACCGGCGTCCACTCGCGGACGCAGAGCCGCTTCCAGAACAAAAAAAGCGGGAGCTGTTGACAATACGGCAAGCAGAGGACGCCGCGGACGCAAATCCGGTATGAGAACTCTGTAAAGTTTACCGTATGGAAATAAGCTAAAATTACGTATAAAGGCCCCCTGAAACACTCGTTTTGGAGGGCTTTTATCTATCGGGAACCTTTATTCGTTTTTTGAAGATACCCCTATTGAAAGATTTTTTAAGAAATTGTTTTTAGGATCCCTTAAATATGAAAGTAAATGCAAGGAAGTTTTTTAATACACATTCCTAAAATATTCCTTGCTATGCAAAGGAGAAGTGAATGCTTGATTCATTAGGATTTTATGTACCGCTTGCTACAAAGCAAGGGTTTAATGCCTCCGTAACACATATTCAGAATGCTTTATCGCTTCTGGATGCTTGCGATGTAAAAAAAAATATTGCCGATGAAATCGGTATATTGCTTGAAAATAAAGAACTGACAAATGAAGAAATCCCGGCATTTTTATCGGTAATTCTACTTGATATGTGGGGTTACAAAGCCGTATCTAAGAATATCCGCGAAATCAATACAACGGCTGCGGCTATCATTGCGGAAACGGCAAAATGGAAAGGTATCGATATCGTAATCGGCTATCATCACCCGGACTTGGGATTTTTGGTGATAAACCCTAAAAACCCTGCAAACGTTTCTCTTTTTGAAACACTGAAAAAAAATGAACTCTTGAACATTTATGTTGGGAAACAAGACAAGGGGGCGATGGATGCTCCCGTTGCAGAAGCTGTGTTTAAAGCATTTTTTAACCTTTTGGAAGGTACAAAACCGTCGTTCCCTGCTAAGCTCTTGAATGGCCCCTTCATATTTACTGCTCCTAAAACAAACAAACGGCCGGCCGGAGAACGAAAACCAGCAAAAACTCCTGCCGCCGCAAAAGCTAAAGCCGCCGCAAAAGGTGCACAAGTAAAACAAGCGGCAACACCTGCTCAAATGCAGGTTCCGTCAGGGAAAGCCCGCATCTCTCAACAAATTTCGGTTGTCGTTACCAACGAACTGTTTCACAACGGAAACGTGGAAGCGTGGAAACGGATTATCCGCAGCTATAATGCACGATACCCGCATAATAAAGTCATCGTATTTTATG
>NZ_CALHGC010000145.1 GCF_938029485.1 uncultured Treponema sp.
TGTACCTTGTGCCAGTTGATTACCGTCCTCATCCGTAACGGTGATTTTCGTATTGGTATCGTCAAAAACCGGCAGTCCGTTGGAGGGATTAATTGAACGGGCTGAAGCCCCTCCTCCAATAACAACTCGCACAGTGCCGGTTTCACCACCGGCAAGCATACTGTTACATGCCGTAAAGACAAGGCTCAGCACTGCAAAAAGAATGCCTACAAAGTTCACTCGCAGTTTTTTCATATTCTATCTCCTTGTACATAGCAGTCAGTCTTCATCATAGAATTAAATATGCTATCTTTTTAGATAACGGTACTTTACCCGTTTTCTTGGCTTTATTATACAGCGTCTTTAAAAAAATACAAGTGGAAATGCTATTTGTGCGGTTTGCATTTCGCAAATCTCATTCCTGAGTAGAACCGCCGCTTTCCATGGCGGAAATGGTATGTTGAGGCCTAATTTTTGTGAAGCGGCAAAGTAATTACCCGTCTATTTCAAAAGGTGCGGCTACACAAACCGCTGATAAAACGATACAATCTCATCCGTTATGAAACGCTTTAAACTGATGGCGGACTACCAACCGGCAGGCGATCAAGGAGATGCGATACGGCAGCTTGCGGACGGCATACTGGCAGGCGACCGTTTTCAAACGCTGAAAGGCGTAACGGGTTCGGGTAAAACCTTCACAATGGCGAATATCATTCAGGCGGTGCAGAAACCGACGCTGATTATCAGCCACAACAAGACGCTTGCTGCGCAGCTGTACCGCGAGTTCAAAGGCTTTTTCCCCGAAAACGCCGTCGAATACTTTGTTTCATACTACGATTACTACCAGCCGGAGGCGTACGTCCCGGCGCGAGACCTCTATATCGAAAAAGATGCTTCCATTAATGATGAAATAGATCGGCTCCGGCTTTCGGCAACGTTCAGCCTGATGGAGCGGCGGGACGTTATCGTTGTATCGACGGTGTCGTGCATTTACGGCTTAGGTTTGCCCGAATCATGGCGCGATTTACGCATCACCATAGAAAAAGGGCAGACCATTGATCCCGGTAAACTCAAAAAGCAGCTGATCAGTCTGCAATATGAGCGGAACGATGCGGTGCTGGAGCGCGGCAGGTTCCGTGTTAAGGGCGATGTGATGGAAGTATTCCCCGCTTATATGGAAGAAGCCTACCGTATCGAGTTTGACTGGGAAGAGATTGTGCGTATCCGCCGCTTTAGCCCGCTGACCGGCGAGGTGAGCCAAGAATACGAAGAGCTTTCGATCTACCCCGCCAAGCACTTTGTTATGCCGGAGAATGCGATCCCCAATGCCATCGAACGGATTAAGCAGGAGCTTGATGCCCGTCTGGAAGTGCTGAAATCGCAGGGGAAACTTTTTGAGGCGGAGCGGCTCAAAACCCGTACCGAATACGACATCGAAATGCTCTCCGAGATGGGGCATTGTCCGGGCATTGAAAACTACTCCGCGCCGATTGCCAACCGCAAACCCGGGGAGCCGCCCGCGACGCTCTTTCACTACTTTCCAAAGGATTTTCTCCTCTTTATGGACGAAAGCCACGTAACCTTTCCGCAGATCGGCGCTATGTACGAAGGAGACCGGAGCCGTAAGCAGAATCTTGTAGACTTCGGGTTCCGGCTCCCCTGCGCGCTGGATAACCGCCCGCTCAAAATGAACGAGTTTGAAACGATGCTCAATCAGGCAATCTTTGTTTCCGCCACTCCCGGGCCGAAGGAGCTGCAGTATTCCACCCGCGTCGTCGAACAGCTGATCCG
>NZ_CALHGC010000146.1 GCF_938029485.1 uncultured Treponema sp.
CAGTTCGCCATATTTTTGTAAAAATACCTCAAAATTATGTTTGCGGATTTCAATGTCTTCTTTCCATTCGTGTAAGTCTTTTTTACCGCTCTGTGTAATCGCATATTTTTTCCGGGCAGCGCCTTCCGGCGGCAATTCCCACTCCATCGTTACCAAGCCTTCTTTTTCCAAACTGCTCAGGCAGCGGTATACGGTCGACATATCAATTGTAAAACCGGGAAAATCTTGCAGTAGGCTCGAGTGTATATCCCTCGGATTAAGCGGCTGTTTTGCAAGGATAACTAAGATAAATGCCGTCAAATGTTTAAACTTCGATTTTTCATTGATATTCATTCCTCTGCGTTCCCCTTATAGCGGTTTTACCATCAAACTCAGCAATATACCTCCTCATGATAATCCGCATTATCATTTTTTATAGTGATACCTGAAGGAAATAAATACTAATTGGTCATTGTCTACTTGATACACTATTCTATGCTCATGGTTTATTCTTCTTGACCAATACCCTAATAGAGAGTACTTCAACGGTTCCGGTTTTCCTTTTCCCGTAAAAGGCGTTCTTTCTATTTCTTTTATCAGATCATTTATTTTTTTTAAAATCTTTTTATCCGTGTTAAACCAAAAGGTATAATCATCCCATGCCTCATCCGTAAACAGTTTATTCATTTTCTAAAAGCTCATGTTTTTGCAGATGTCCGTTTTTATGCTGCTCAACCGATTTTTTTAAGTGTTCGGCATTTGCTTCGTCACGCAGCAGATAATCGGTTTCAATAAGGCTATTGTATTCATGTACCGATAACAGCACGAGGTTTTCAGAATTTTTCCGTGCAATCAGTAACGGTTCATAATCATAATACACTTTGTCCATATATGTTTTCAGATTCCGCCGTAAATCCGAGTACGTAATTACATCCATAATACCACCTCCGTTATATAAGTACAGTATATTGTACTCTTCGTAAAAAAGCAATCGGAGAACCTCTAAAAACTGCAAAACAATGGAGCGGAGCATCTGTCAGCATTTTGCCGAACAGAACTGGTGGGAAGAAGACGATTTTTCATCTGAA
>NZ_CALHGC010000147.1 GCF_938029485.1 uncultured Treponema sp.
GTTAAGGTGAGCGGCGTCATTGTAGACGCTCACCTTATACCTATGAAATTTCGCACAGAAGGAAGGCAACTGCTAAAAATATTTTCATGCGGTTGCCCTGATTACGTGTTTGAAATGCCGCATTCCTGATTGATGAAAATATATGATCTTGACGGCAATGATAATTCTTGGTATATTGAAGACATGGTGAGCTTCTACCACATTTGTGAAGCCCTAAAAAAGCGGTGAATTTCTACCATAAAGTGAAATACTAAAAAAGCGGCGAGTTTCTGCCATAAAGTGAAAACCTAAAAACGTACGTTTTTATAAAGGAGCCGGAAATGGCTCCTTTTTTTTGAGAAATTTATGAAATTCTATCACATAAAAAATGATTTTATTGCCTATTTACGGCAGTTTGACTCCAAAGTCTCTGAAAATAAAAATGAATCCCGTCCTTATGTTGGGATTGTACTTCAGATAGAGAACATAAAGTATTATGCTCCATTTTCATCACCAAAACCGAAGCACAGAAACATGAAGAACGGAAAAGATTTTAGAAAAATAAATAACGGTATTTATGGGGCAATCAATTTCAATAATATGATTCCGGTTTTAGATTCTGTGCTGATGGAAATTGATATTATACATATTTCCGATGTAAAATATCGTCGATTGTTGCAAAATCAATACAATTATATAAAAGCTGATAAGGACGGTATATTAAGAACTGCAGAAAACTTGCGAAACTTGATTTTTGAAGATGAAAAAATCTTTCAGAGTATGAAAAGACCGTTAAAAAAAGATGCTGTGATTTACGATTGCTGGAATCAAAATATCTTGATTTTAAATAATCGTATTTTTCATTTCTAATGTGAAAGATTGACTTGATGCACTTTTTCCCCTATAATTATAGTCATGTTCAGCCATAGAACCGAATTACCACAGTATCAATTATCTCCCCCAAAAGCGTACATACCTGCATATTTTCAAAAACTAGTGTTCCATAATATTCATTTTATGCAATCAGTATATCGTTTTTTAGCTTCATTAATTGAGGTTCTTATCTGTGAAGCAGTCTTTACCCAGACATACTTTTTTCCAGTTTCGTTCCAGTTGCGTATAAAATTCATAATTCCTTCTTCAAGTTCTTGTACACTTGCCCAACTTTCCCGTCTAATACGTTTGCTTGTAAGCTCTGCAAACCATCTTTCAACTAAATTCAACCATGAAGAATGTGTTGGTATAAAATGCAGTACGATCCGTCCCTTTGAATTTTCTACATACTCTAAAACTTCTTTCGTTTTATGTGCCGCATAATTATCGATAATAACATGGAGAACTTTTGTGCGATCAGTTTCTTTGTTTAACTTTTTTAAGAATTTCAAAAATTCTTTTCTTGTATGATGCTCCTCACACGAACCGGACACCTTCCCTGTTGCAACAGCAAGAGCTGCAAACAAGGTTGTCGTTCCATGCCGATAATAATCATGGCTTTGCCGTTCAGGGATTTTTTCACATAACGGCAGTATCGGCTGTGTTCTTTCCAGAGCTTGTATCTGCGTTTTTTCATCTACACAAAAAACAATAGCATTTTCAGGCGGATCGAGATAAAGACCTACTACATCATCCAATTTTTCATCAAAATGCTTGTCATTACTGAATTGAAAACTCTGTACCAGATGCGGTTTTAACTTTCTTTCCCTCAATATTATGCTGACACTGTTTGCTGAAATATTAAATTTTTTACCGATAGCCGCACATGTCCAATGTGTTGCATTTTCTGGTTTTGTGGTACAAACAAGCTTACATATCGCATTTTTTATTTCATCACTGATAGGTTTTTTCCCCGGTTTCCGACTTTTATCGTGGAGCAGAGAATCTATACCGCCTGAATTAAATCGCTTAACATAAATGCTTATTGTTGTTGCGCGAAGACCTAATACTTTTGCTATCTCTTGTGTAGGAATTCTTTTTGCCCGTGCTAAAACGGTCTGTACTCTCATGGCGAACTTATGAAGGAGCTTGCCCTCCGATAATAGTTTTTCGCAAATCTTAATTTCATCATCACTTATGTTCGGATATATTTGTGTGCTCATTGCTTTAGTATAGTGGTTTCTTTTCCTTTCATCAATGCGACTTCTGTATATTATGGGACACTAGGAAGTTAAAAAAGTCTGTAATTCGTGATATAGTTAGGTTGAAGAGACAAAACAATACCACAAAGAGAATTACAGACATGAACAAATATAACACAAAACTCGGCCAATTACTATCCTTGATTAACAGATCTCAATTTTATGCGCAGGCAGAATCTAGCCAATCGGACAAATATTGCAAAGGATTTTCGACGTGGCAACAGCTAGTCGCAATGATCTATGGTCAAATTGCAAATCCTCATGGGCTTGAGCAGCCTGACCAATTCTCTTAACGCAAGCGGTTCTTGTCGGTATCATCTGGGTATTCATAAAGATCTTGCTCGCTCCACTTTATCATATGCAAACAATCACCGTTCTTGTGAAGTATTTGAAAAGCTTTTCTATGCCTTACACGAGACACTGAACAAAGGTGGGCGAAAGAAACTAAGGAAAAATTTTTATGCCATAGATGCAACTGAAATCACTCTGAATATCCGTGACTTTCCATGGGCATTCTTTCGCAGCACTACCAGCGGGATCAAAATCCATTTGAAGTATGACATAAACAACAGTGTTCCCGATTATCTATTCATGACAAATGCAAAAGAACATGAGAACCACACACTTAAGGATATGCAACTTATCAAAGATGATACGGCAGCGTTCGACAAAGGTTACTGCAACTATAAAACGTTCGGAGATTTTTGTGAAAAAGGCATTTTTTTCGTCACAAGACTGAAAGAAAATGCAAAATATACCGTTATTGAAAGCCGATTGACCAATGATTCTTTAATACCAACCGACGAAACGATTATCTTTACCGGAAAAAAGACGAAGAATAAATGTCCCCATCAGCTGAGAAAGGTTGTATCAATCGATGAAAAAACCAACAAATCTATTACAATTCTTACGAACATGTTTGATCTAAGCGCTAGCGACATTGCGAAATTGTATAGACAACGATGGAATATTGAAATATTTTTTAAGACGATTAAACAGAACCTGCGTGTAAAGAAATTCTATGGACAGTCAAAAAATGCGGTCGAGACACAGATTTGGATTGCCTTAATTGTGTATGTATTGTATCTGAAACTGCGTCAGATGAGCACATACGAAGGAAAGAATTTTACAGACTTTATTTCAGAACTTAAAGCATGTTTATTTGAAAGAAATGATCTATTTAGATGGTTTGCAGGACTTCCTCCGGTAATACATAAACCGCCACCTTCTTGCTTTTCACAACAGGAGTTCTCCTTATGAATTTATCTTGGACAGATGTGTTTCTAAATAATTAAGCAAATATTTAATAGATGCTAGCCAAGAGCCAAAGAAAAAACATTTAGAAGGAGTTGTTTATGAAAAAAGAGAAAAAAAGAGGTTCATTGAGAACCGAACTGATGCTGGCATTTGGATTACTTATTCTTGCAGCATGTGTGACACTTGGAATTTTAGCCGTGAGGACGGCAAGCAAAGCGGTAACCGAAAAGGTCGAAACGTACCTTATTGACAAAGCCACCGATACGGCGGAAATTCTTGACGGGCGGATTGCTGCGCTTTTTCAATTTAGTGAAGGTCTTGCCCGTATGCCGGCATTGCGGGACAAAACCCTTTCGTATAACGAAAAACTCGACTTCTTAAAAAAGAGGTTGCCTATAACGACCTTTTGGTTGAAGCTTCACTGGTCGATCCACAGGGAAATATGTATCACTCCGTGACTAAAGAAATAATTTCCGTAAAAGACAGAGAGTGGTTTAAAACCGCTTTCGGCGGCGGTAAATTTGTTATGGAGCCTTATATTTCGCGAGCAACCAATAAAATGATTATCACCCTTTCGATTCCTGTTTACGACGATAACCGTAATATAATTGGCGTTTTGGCTATTGCTACATTCTGGGGCTTACGGGAACCGATATAGCGGATCCCGATGAAAAAGTGGTACAGACTATGTGGAATACTGTTGAAAAAGTAAAGAGCGATACAAGTCTTAAATCTCTTGCCGAGTTTGAAAAAATGGCTGTCGAAATAGATGACCCTTCCATTGGTTTCTACGAGTATGGAGGTGTAAGCAAAATTGCCTCTTATGCCACGATGAAAACAACCGACTGGACAGTTATCATAAGTGCCCCAAAAAACGAATTTATAGGTGCGGTCAATACTTTGCGTATTGCGATACTTATTACCGCTATTTTTATTCTGCTGATTTCCTTCGTGATTGTCTTTTTTATTACCCGTGTAATAGTAAAACCGATTCAAAATTCCGTTCCCGTACTAGAGAAAATTGCACACGGGGACTTCACGGTGCACCTACCTGTACGTGGCAACAATGAAATTACCACTATGTTTGAACGCCTCAACGAAACCATTGCAAAAATCGGGGATTCCGTAAAACAAGTTGGTGTCAACTCAAACACGATGGAAGAAATCGGGAACGAGCTTGCAAGCAATATGACCGAAACCGCCAGTGCCGTTCATCAAATAAGTGCCAATATCGACGGC
>NZ_CALHGC010000148.1 GCF_938029485.1 uncultured Treponema sp.
AAAGCAGAAGTCACTTCTGATGAAAAAATTATTTCTGAAAAGGAATATATGAAAACATCCGGGCTTGCAGCTTATGAAAAAGAATTTGGACATGGCGGTGCAAGAGAAAATGCCGGAAGAAAACAGAAATTCGGCTCTCCGCTAAAGTTTCAAATCCGTGTAACGCAGGAAGAAAAAGATTTTATTACTTATGCAAGAAAACATCATATAAACTATACTGCAATGATGAAATAAATAACACCTGACACAGCTTTCAAAGCAGTCATTTTTGTCTGCACAAAAAGGCGATTTAACTGCGCAGTTATACGGATGCCCGCACCGGGACGCCGAGGATAAAATTGATAAAAAAGGTCGCAATAATAAGTCTTTCAAGCGGAATTCTCGGAGAACCGTTTGTTCGGCATGAAGTAAAGATTGGAATGAAAAGACTCCATGATTACGGTCTTGAAGTCGTTACTACTGAAAATGCCTTAAAAGGAATGACGTATTTGTCCGAGCACCCTGAATCAAGGGTTGAGGATTTGTTAACTGCTTTGAAAGATAAATCCGTAGATATGATTTTATGTGCGATAGGCGGAGATGATACATACCGCCTTTTACCCTATCTTTTTGAAAATGATGAGCTTACAAACGCTGTCAAAGATAATAAAAAAATATTTTTAGGCTATTCGGATACGACCGTAAATCATTTTATGCTGCGTATTATTTCTTTTGGCGTAACGGCTTACGTCGATACACGAGAGCAGGTAATTAGATTTGAGAGCAACAGGTAATACGATTTTCAAAGCGGCAACACGGTCAAGCCAGTTTGCGGTTTAAACACAAGTTATACGGACGCCCGCACCGGGAGGTAAAAATGAAAAAAATAATTTTACTATCGATTTCAATAATTCCGTTATTCGGATGCGCGACAAAAAATAATATTCCGGCTGAGGCAGTAAATAGAACTTCATATTCGGAAATAGAAACAACAAACCGGCGTGAATACTCATTATCAGCAAACAGTTATTACTTAAACGAGGATCCTGAATTTATGGGAAAAGCCATGCATTTTGCTTATCAGGAATATTCCGGCCTTACGGCTCCCGTTATAATGTATCCGACGTACGGGTACATAAGAAAAAATGCCGGCAATTCGCTGAGTTTTATAAATATAACCTCAAAGCGGATTATGAAAGCAAAAATTTTTTTTAGGGGAACAGGGAGCTCCGAAGATAAAGATCTATTGATATCATTTGATACTTTCGATTTTGTGTCAGGAAGTAACTGCACGGTTAAATTGCATAATTCTTTTCTTCAAGATAATGTGTACACAATCGACAAAATTGTTTTCTATTACGATGATTTATCTGAGCAAACGGTCCAAGCCGATGAATTATACTCTGAAAGAGCACTTGCTCCGCTGGATTTGACCGGTTCAGGTATTTTTTTTATCGATGATCCGAATACCGGTTCTTATAATTTTATTGTGAAAATTTATTCTTCCGATTCGGAAAGTACCGGAACGTATAAAATAACCGCTACCAAAGAAGACGGCAAAGAGATAAATGTAGAAGGCGGTATTCCGTATCTCATTGAGGGAGATATTTTCTTAACCGATTTGTGGAGTAAGATAGCAATCGAAGAATTATGTAATTTGAAAAAATTGGAAATTGAGTTTAGTTCTACGAATGATACGGTTTTACGAGAAGAAGTTACCGATTCCGTTCAGTTGGATAAAATTACTATGTGGGTATCGGCATTTAATTACTACGGATATAAATGATATTATAACCGTTAATGCATACAGTTACACACCGCACATAAGCACATAAGCAAAAGACTCTATGACAGTAAAAGAATTCGAAAATAAATATCGGTATATGAGTGAACGCAAAGTATTGGCAAAGTCGTACTGTCGGTACGTTTTAAAGCAGGGGGGGGAGAAGATTTTTCTAAAATTCTGCAATCAATAAAAAAAGTACCGAACAGAGCTTGGATTCCGGCCGGATGTTTTTGGAAAGACAATGACAGCGAACTGCAAAGATATTTTCTCTCCTCTTGCCTGAGAACGATTACGGTCTTTTTATCCGTTTGCTCTTGCAAAAAAATATCCCAATGCCGGCAAAACTTGGATATGGCAGTGGGTGTTTCCTCAAGCACGCCGATGGCGTAACAAAGAAACCGGCGAACAAGGGCGCCACCATATCGATCCTTCGGTTATTCAGCGAACTCTGCATGAAGCGGTTAATTTATTCTTGTAAATAGCTATGGTAGAAAGATCTGATTTTTTGATCCGCCGCAATTTAGATGGAAAAGCATAGGTTTTTGTGATATTATACGAAAATGTTGAAAGGATGTTAGATGCACACTGCACAGCAGTGAAAAATGTAGGAGACAAAAAAGATGTCAGAAGAATTACCAACAATTTCAAATAATGATATTACACCGTTAATTCAAAGAGCAGTGTTACAAGTTCGATCAGATATGCAAGATAATCCTTATATTCAAGAGGCTTTGAGAGTCTTACCCGCTGGAGGCTATAGAAGTGCAATTGGTTCTTTTTGGAATGCAGTTGTTGACGATTTAAGAAATAAAATAATTTTTAGGAGTTTGAATTTATTCAATAAAGAAATTAAGATAGGACATGAAATAAAAACATATGATGATTTTTTAAATTATG
>NZ_CALHGC010000149.1 GCF_938029485.1 uncultured Treponema sp.
GCTGTTATCGTGTTCTATATTTTTTCAAGGCTTTTTTAATATCCTTCATTGCCCAATCATAGTGACTCGAAGTTGCAGACACGCAGTAGCTGCCGAGCGTCGTTGTTCCTGTCCAATCGAAAGCGCCTTTGGAAAAAAGGTCTTCGTTGGAAAATGTTTCGATAATCGCCATCACCTCTTTGTGTGTTTTTTTGAGCATTGTTTCCGCATCGGTATATGATGTGTTTTGATGTTTTTCCCAAAAAACAACATTCATCTGAGGATAGGTTTTCCAATTATAGGGCGCCGGCAAAAAAGGGGCAGGGTTCCCGTTTGTGTTTGACCGTATCCAATTCAGCAAAAGACAGTGCCACTCATAGAGGTGCGCCAAAACATCCCGCACGTTTTTATCGCGTTCGTTCGGAACAATATCCGCGCTCTTTTCTTCGTCAGACATTTCGCCGATTAACGTCCACAGTTTTGCGAATTGGTCATTTGCGGCTTGGATTAAATCGGATTTGCTGGTAGGTCTTGGCATAGTTTGGTGTTACTCCTTTAGCGCGGGAAGATGGGCTATTGTACCATAGAAAGCTGACACAGTATGTCAGCTTTGAAAAAACATTTAAACTTTTTTATGGTGCGCCGCTATTTTTTCAGCGAAATCGATTATTCCTTTTTTTAGGATTTCCGGTTCAAGAATTTCTACCTCAGTACCGAGCGACAAAATGAATCCGTACAGCCAATGATCGATCGGAAGGCATACCGAAAGCGTATACGAGCCGTCCATATTTTTTGTGATAAGATCGGGAGGAAATTCATCATAAAACCGATAAGCGATTCCGGCGGTGCATTTTAATTTTATGTTCGTAAGCGTCAGAGCATCGGAATAGTCTGTACGGTAAGGTAGCTTGTTGAGCAATTCCGTACGCTTAAATGTGCTTACTGTCTGCATAACGGAAAGCATACGGTTTAACCGGAAAAGCCGATAATCATTTTTGTCGGTACACAAACTTTCAAGGTACCACGCCTTGGATTTAAACAAAAGGCGAAGCGGATAAATCGTACGTTCAGTTTTTTCTCCATAGGAACTGAGATATTCAATGCGGAGCGCACGGCATTCCAAGATGGCTTGTTTAACCGTATCGAAAATGGACGTGTCGTTTTTGTTTTCCCAGCGGGAATAATCAACCTTAACCCAATCGGCATGACGCTGAAAGACAGCAGACAACCGGTTTAAAATCGATTCGGTATGTATCTCGTCAACAGGTGATAAACATTGCAGGGCGAGCAGAATTTTATCCTGCTCTTCTTGTGTTACAATCGATTTATTGATGGTGTATGTTTCGTCAATAAAAATTCCGCCGCCTGTCCCCTGCACCGTATACACGGGAATGCCGGCACAGCTTAAAATATCGATATCACGATATACGGTACGAATCGATACTTCAAATTTTTTAGCAAGCTCCTGCGCTGTTGTTCGTTTTTGATTGAGGAGAATAAAGATAATTTCAAAAAGCCGTTCGGAACGCATAACGATAAAAGTATAGCATAAAAAGTAGACGGGTTCCTATAAAGGGCATTTAAAATTATAGCAGTTACAGCGTTGATAATAGAGGTTAAAATCACCAATCTATAGTACCTTAGCACTGCTAAAAGCTTGCAGTTTTTTAGAGGTACCCTCTTGCTTGACAATCGGTATAGACATTGGACATACTGATTATATGGCATTATCATTAAACGAAATTAAGATACGAGCGCAGCAGTTTGTACTGAACTGGAAAGATAAAGCGGCAACTGCGCGGGAAGAAGCGGATGCGCAAACCTTTGAAAACGAGTTTTTTGCAATTTTCGGTGTACCGCGTAATAAAATTGCCGTGTTTGAGCACAAAGTTAAACTGTTAGACGGTTCTAACGGCTATATCGATCTTTTTTGGAAAGGTTACATTCTCATCGAAATGAAGTCTCCCGGCAAAGACCGGAAAAAAGCCTTTGAACAGGCAAAAGCCTATGCCAATGCGCTGCAGAATGCCGATATGCCGAAGGGCATTTTGATTTGCGATTTTGTTCATTTTGATTATTATCATTTAGAAAAAAATGCGGAACTCACCTCTTTTACAATTGATGAACTGGCGGAGTATATTGAGCTGTTTCTCTTTCTTGCAGGCTACAAAGATGTTGAATATAAAAAACAAGACGCGGTCAATATTGAAGCAGCGGAAAAGATGGGAGCATTGCACGACACCCTAAAAGAGATCGGTTATACCGGACATCAGCTGGAGTTGTATTTGGTTCGTCTGTTATTTTGTTTGTTTGCTGATGACACCGGTATTTTTGAGCATGATCATTTTATTAAATATATTTTGCAGCGGACGAATGTTGACGGCAGCGATTTAGCGATGCACATTCAAAAGATTTTTGAAGTGCTCAATACGCCGAAAGAAAAGCGGCTTAGAACACTTGATGAGCAACTGGCTCGTTTTCCGTATATCAACGGAGGGCTTTTTAAGGAGCAGCTTCCAACTGCAGATTTTAACCTTCCTTAAAATGCAACAGTTGAAAAAACTTCAGTTTTTTAAGACTGTTGCATTCGTGCGCGAAACGCGCACACGATAATAAGCGATGTTTGCGCTTGCGCAAACTCGACGTGTTTTTAAGCCGCGCTATTTCAGCGGCTTAAAATAAATGCTGCAATGCGGGAAAAACTGATTGAATGCTGTGCGCTGGATTGGAGCGGTATTTCTCCGGCAATTTTCGGTGCGATGTTTCAGAGTGTGATGAAGCCGGAAGAACGGCACGCTTTGGGAGCGCACTATACCAGCGAAACAAATATCTTAAAACTCATTCATCCACTCTTTTTAGATTCTCTGTGGACGGAATTTGATAAATACAAACAGTACACCTCCGAAGCCCGTGTAACAAACTTGAACGCGCTGCATGATAAAATTGCACATTTAACCTTTCTTGATCCCGCCTGCGGCTGTGGAAATTTTTTGGTTATTGCATACCGTGAGCTGCGTCTTTTGGAACTCGCGATTATTGAAGAATTGAAAAGCGCAGATCAGCAGCTGCTTGATGTCGGCGAATATATCAAGGTAAATGTTAATCAGTTTTACGGCATAGAGCTTGAAGAGTTTCCCGCTCAGATTGCACAAACGGCGCTGTGGCTGATGGATCACCAAATGAATAGACTGGTCGGCAGCCGCTTCGGTCAATACTTTGCACGTATCCCGTTGGTTAATTCCGCGTCGATTGTACAGAGCAATGCGCTTGCGCTTGATTGGGAGACCATCGTACCAAAACATAACCTTTCGTATATTCTGGGAAATCCGCCGTTTTTAGGCGCGCGAGTGATGGAGAAAGAACAGTCTGCGGAGCTTGCAATGCTTTTTAGCGGGGTAAAGAATGCAGGGAATCTTGACTACGTTACGGGCTGGTATAAAAAGGCTGCGGAGTATATTCAAGGAACGCAGATTGAATGCGCCTTTGTTTCTACCAATTCTATTTGTCAGGGGCAGCAAGTACCGATTTTGTGGCCCAATCTTTTTGCGCGCGGGGTGCATATCAATTTTGCGCACCAGACTTTTAAGTGGTCGAATGAAGCGCGGGGAAATGCGGCAGTGTACTGCATTATTGTCGGCTTTTCTCTCCGGAACCGAACGGAAAAACAACTCTTTTTATATGACGATATAAAAGGAGAGCCAAAAACAACAACGGTAAAACGAATAAATGCCTATTTAGCCGATGCGCAACATGTATTTATTGATAGTAGAAGTTCGGTACTTGATACACAAACTAATCCGATGGTGTTTGGCAGTATGCCGAACGACGGCGGTAATCTCATTATAGAAGAAAATGAATACGCTGCCTTTTTGCAACAAGAACCGGAAGCGGAACGGTATATCCGTCCATTTTTGGGGGCGGAAGAGTTTATCAATAATAAAAAACGATATTGTCTCTGGCTTTTGAATGCGGAACCTCAGCACCTAAAAAAATGCCCGCTCATTGTAGCACGCATACAAAAGGTGCGGGAACACCGCGAAAGCAGCAGCCGTGAGGCAACACGGAAACTTGCGCAAACACCATCCCTCTTTGGAGAAATCCGTCAGCCGGAGTCGGGACATTATCTCCTCGTACCGCGCGTTTCCTCTGAACGCAGGCGCTATATTCCCATTGGCTTTTTAGACACATCCGTTATAGCAAGCGATTCAACGCTCATCGTTCCCAATGCAACGCTGTACGAGTTCGGGGTGCTTACTTCGCAAATGCACATGGCGTGGATGCGTACCGTATGCGGGCGGCTCAAAAGCGATTACCGCTATTCTGCACAGATCGTGTATAACAACTTCCCGTGGCCGGATGTTTCGGAAGCGCAAAAGGCAACGATTATTCAAAAAGCGCAAGCGGTATTGGACGCGCGGGCGCAGTTTCCCGGTAGCTCCCTTGCCGACTTATACGATCCCAATACTATGCCGCCGGTACTCACCAAAGCGCACGCAGCCCTTGATTCCGCTGTGGATAAGCTGTATCGTAAAACAGCCTTCCCCGATGATGCCGTCCGTGTGGCTTTTTTGTTCGAGCTGTATGGGAAGAAGACGGAGGGACTGCTTACAGGGAAGCGGAAACGGGGGAGGGGGTAGGAAGCACCAATATGTTGCAAAAAACTATCTTAGATTTAGAAGCGCAAGAAGCACTCTTTTTCTTTTTAGATTCAAAAATATATTGCTCATTGGACTTTCCTCCCTATATCGCTTTTGGATCATTACTGAATACGATTAACGAATTTCTATCGAATAACCCTGATATACTCAAGCGCGCACATCCCGATAATTATGAGAATGTCAATTATATTATAGCAGCAAACAAAGACGGAAAGTACGATTGGAGACCTTTTGAATTAATCAATCCTATTCTTTATGTACAGCTTGCAAGAACGATTACAGAAGAAATACATTGGCAAGATATCTGTAACCGATTTAAAGACTTTGCTGCAAATCCAGACATAGAATGTATGAGTATTCCCGTTGTTGAAAATACATTGCAAACAAATCAGAAAGCACAGATATTAGCATGGTGGGAAAATATTGAACAACGCTCAATTGAATTATCTTTAGATTATGAGTACCTTATTGAAACTGATATAACAAACTGTTACGGCGCGCTCTATACCCATTCGATAGCATGGGCATTACACACAAAAGAAAAGGCAAAACAACAAAGGCGGGAAAATTTAATCGGCAATATCATAGATAAATACATTCGTGCAATGCGTTATGGTCAAACAAATGGTATTCCGCAAGGTTCTGGTTTGATGGATTTTATTGCTGAAATGGTACTGGGGTATATTGACACATTGTTATCCGATCGGATTAAAGCAAATGATATTACCGATTATCATATTTTACGTTATCGTGATGATTATAAGATATTTGTCAACAATCCTCATACAGGAGAGCGTATTCTAAAAATAATAACCGAGGTTCTTGCTGAATTTGGAATGAAGCCAAATACATTAAAAACAAATACATACGACAATATAATTTTACATGCAATCAAAAAAGACAAAATTGCATGGCTTATAAAGAAACAATCCAATAAAGACTTACAGAAGCATTTGCTGCTAATATACAAACACGCATTAGAATATCCCCATGCAGGGAGTTTAATAGAACCTTTACAAGATTTCTATTTTCGAATACAGAAAATCAAGGCTTTACAAAATCATTCTAAATCATTAATAGCTATTATCGTCGATATAGCGTATCGTAATCCTCGAACGTATGCAATATGTGCGGCGATGCTAAGTGTATTATTAACCAAACTATCAAATAAGAATGACCAAGAAGAAATTATTACCAAAATAAAGAATAAATTTAGCTTAATTCCAAATACAAGTAACATGCTTATATGGCTACAGCGAATAAGCTTATTTTTTAAATTTGATATCGACTATGATGATGCTTTATGCCGTTTGATTGACCTTGCTTTCAAAGAAATAGATAGGGTTTCTCTAGCGGATGCTGATATAAATCAAATCTGGAATATGGATTGGGTAAGTTCTGAGGAATTAAAAACCATATTGAGAGCAAATAGCATTATCAATAAAACAGAATTCAAAAAACTCTCAAGAGAAATCTTGTTAAACGAGATAGAAGCTTCATTGATAAGAAACTATTAGATAAAATTATTAGCAAATCAGTTGCTTACTATTCCTTCAGCTGTTCAATCTCTTCAAAAAGTTTATGCACATTACAAAACGACACGGCGACATCTTCATCATTCTTATTTTTTTCTTCCAATTTCAACACCGCTTTGTTACTTTGTATTTTCCAAGTTTTTCTCGGCATAAAACAGCTCCTTCAATACATTGACGTTCACAAGCGGTAAGGCTCCGAATTTATCGGCATTGTACAGCTTTTTGCGCGAAACTCCTTTGCGAATCCCTGTATAGTCAGTAATACTATTGTATACGCCATTCCCCATATCCGTTTATCCATAAAATACAAGCGGTTTTTGCTGAAACGTTGCAAAAATGAGGGTTTATTGAACGGGGAAGCTTTGACGGTATAGGTAAACCGGAACCTCTAAAGGGTGAACTGAATGGTTTTTGGAGCTGCCGTATTGATGGAATAGGCTTGTATATCGAGTGAGTACAAATACTTTAGAAATCCTTTCCTGCCACGGACATTACGAGAATTAATTGCTGGTACCAATATCCCGCATCGATCATTTTTTGTAAATAGATGGGCATTTCTAAAAACTCGGTTAGATTTTTAAAGATTTTCTATAATATATAGAAGGCTTTACAGTAAACGTAAGATGAGTATGCTGTGGAATCATTCCGTCTTCAGATAGAGCAGATCAACATCTAGCTCATGTTATTTTGTGCGTTATAGAGGGCGGCATAGACACCGCCTTTTGCCAATAGCTCTGCATGCGTTCCTTGCTCGCAAATGCCTTCATCATCAACTACTACAATACGGTCTGCTTTGCGGATTGTTGACAAGCGGTGGGCAATAACCAGCGTTGTACGACCCCGTGCGAGTTCTTCAAATGATTTTTGAATTTTTATTTCCGTTGCGGTATCAAGAGCCGAAGTTGCTTCATCAAGTATTAAAATCGGGGGATTTTTTAAAAAGGTTCGTGCAATCGCAACCCGCTGTTTTTGCCCGCCGGAAAGCCGTACTCCCCGCTCTCCGACGAGTGTGTTATACCCGTCCGGCATCTGCATAATATCTTCATGGATTTCAGCCCGTTTTGCTGCATGTACTATATCCTGTTCAGAAGCGGTGCTGTTTCCGTATGCAATATTTTCTTTAATGGTACCGGCAAATAAGAAAACCTCCTGTTGAACAATACCGATTTGCCGCCGCAAACTGTGCACTGTAATATCCTGTATATTCCATCCATCGAGGGTAATTGTTCCTGCGAACGGTTCATAAAAACGGGGCAGTAAATTACATAAACTGGTTTTTCCTCCGCCGGACGGTCCTACAAAAGCAATGGTTTGCCCTGCCTGTATATCCAGCTTGATATTTTTTAATACCGTAACCCCATCTTGATACGAAAAGGAAACATTATGATAGCAGATATTTCCATGAGCTGAAGTAATTTCTACCGCATTATCATGCTCGATAATACTATCATCTGTTTCCATGAGTTCTTTAAAGCGTTTAAAACCCGCCATACCGTTTGCGTATAGTTCAATAAAAGCAGTAAGGCGGCGGATAGGCTGTAAAAATGCACCGGCAAAAAGCGTTGCGGTAATAAGGTCGGTAAGCGTCATCGTCTGCTGCATAATAAAAAAACCGCCCGCGGCAATAATCACCAAATGTAACATTGAAATAAAAAATTCTAAACGGCTAAAGAAAAATGCCATATTCCAATAAAAACGTTTTTTTGCCGTATAAAATGCCTGATTATTTTTTTCAAACCGCTCTTGTTCATAGCGTTCATTCGTAAATATTTGTGTTACCCGTATTCCGGAGAGCGCTGATTCAATAGCGGTATTGATTGCAGCAGTTTCTTCCTTTATACGGCGGGACGCTTTCATAATATGTACACGGCAGCGGACAGTATGAAAAAATGCAATGGGTATAAAGAGCGTCAAAAGCAGTGCAAGCTCCCATCTAATCGAAGCCATAAGTGCCAGCGATCCGGTCAGCGTTAATACAGAAATAAAGACATCTTCCGGTCCGTGATGCGATAACTCGGTAATTTCGAACAAATCTGTTGTAATGCGAGACATCAGCTGTCCGGTTCTATTGGTATCAAAAAAATGAAATGACTGTTTTTCTATATGACGAAAAAGATCCCGCCGCATATCCGCTTCAACTTTAACGCCGAAAAGATGCCCGAAATACGTTACAAAATACTGAGCAGCACTGCGGATAAGATATAATCCTATCATTATTACAATAAATGTATAAAAGGCAGCATAGTCAGCCTTGGGTAAAAAATGCTGTATGCTGTATCTACTTGCCATAGGGAAGATAATATCTACCGCTGCAATAAAAGCTGCACAGCACAGATCGGCAGTAAAGAGTTTCCAATGAGGTTTAAAATATGAAAAGAATAAACGCATACGGCGTATTTTAACAAGTGTTTGAAAAAATGTATAGAAAGTGCATTGCTATGAAAGATTATATCCGGACAATCCGGCAGTGCTTGTTTTATTAATAATATGGTTTCCATTCATCCGTGGATTGGTTTTCCAACTTGTTACCAAATCAATCTCAGCACTGTGACTGTTCCTATCAGAATTATGACGATAGCCATGGCTAATTTTCGACGTATGCGGTATTCTTGCTCGGTTTTTGATCTTCGTTTAAGAACGTATCGATCAAAAAGGACGATTGCTGTTATTCCAAGAATAATTAAGATGATAAAGCCTATAAGACCATAGCCGGTTTCATCGGAATGTCCGATAAGACCATTCGCGCCTGAACCGTTGCCGATAAGTATATCGCCTTTCAGCTTTAGAAGGATTGCAATAAAAGATATGACGAGGAGGAATAAGAAGATAAGTGCTGTAACAAAGTATTGCCGATGCAGCGGCTCGTTTTTTGTTTTTATATTTAAAAAAGTTTTGACGGTAATTGAGCCGAGAATCGTAACGAGAACAGCATATATAATACAAACAATAAGTATCCGCATTTTTTCTCCATTTCTATCATAAAACATTGACTTTTTTATTCATTGTTAGTATCGTCATAAAACCTAATTTTATTATTTATGGATGTGAAAAATGAACAAAAAGATTCTATCGATTATTGCCGCGGCACTTCTTGTGTTTTCGTTTACGGTAAGCTGCAAAAAGCAACCGGCGGCCGAGACTGCTGCTAAAGCGGAAGGCGCTAACGCCGAAGAAACAAAAGCAGAGGAAGAAAAAGAACTTCCCCCTCCGACGAAGAAAGAAATCGGTTATGCGTTCGGCGTTATGATGGGAACATCGCTTAAAGACTTTAAACTCGAAGTTGATTACGGCGAACTGGTAAAAGGTTTAAAAGACGCTGAAAAGAAGACAGATGTAGATGTTATTGCTGCTCAGAAAGTATTACAGCGGGCGAGCGAAGAAGCTCATAAAAAAGAAGCGGCGGAAAATTTGGCAAAAGAAACCGAATTTCTTGAAAAAAATGCAAAAAATGAAGGTGTAAAAACGACTGAAAGCGGTTTGCAATATGAGGTTATGACTGAAGGAACCGGCGCTCTTCCGCTTATCACCGATACGGTAAAAGTGCATTACAAAGGGACTTTACTGGACGGTACGGTTTTTGACAGCTCCTACGATCGCGGAAATCCCGTTGAATTTCCGTTAAATGCCGTTATTCCCGGTTGGACGGAAGGTTTACAGCTGATGAAAGTCGGTTCAAAATATAAGCTTTATATCCCCTCTAAGATTGCTTATGGAGAACGTGGTGTTTCACAGGTTATACCTCCTAACTCAACATTGATTTTTGAAGTTGAGCTATTGGACATTCTCCCGCCCGAAGCGGAAAAGACTGCAGAATAAGTAATTGAACATTACAATTCGGCGCTCTTAAAAATATCAGTTTTTAGAGGTGTCCGGCAGTAAGTTCTGAAAAAGCCGTCTAAAGTCTTCATCGGATTTTAGTCGGCTTTTTTATTTATTCGGATGGTTTAATGCTCCGGCGTTCCGGAAATATTTTAAACGGTAGCTTTCGTTCTGTGCGAAATTTTAAATAAAATTCCGCACGGTTTTTCAGTAGGATAGGCAAATACATCAGGCAGAGTAGATAAAAATCGCAGAATTATAGAGGTTGTGAGACCATTTGAGCCGCACAGCGGCGAAACTCTGGTTGATCGGCCTCTATAATTCTGCGGGGCTGTTAAAAAATGGTCTGATGTATTTGCCCTAGGGTTTGACAAACTCGTACCGATAAGAGATACTCAAACTATGAATATCGCAAATTTTTTTACCGCGACAAGAATGGTTGCGGCTCCTCTTTTTATTTGTATCTATTATCTTCCGCGTTATGTAGGAATATCGGAACAAACGGTGATGCTTATCCTGATACCGTTGTTTATTTATATGGAGTTTACCGATTTTTTAGACGGATACTATGCCCGTAAGTTGAAACAAGTGAGCGATTTCGGTAAGTTGTTCGACCCTTTTGCGGATGTGTTTGCAAATCTGACTGTGTTGCTGGCGTTTATGCTGTCGGGTTATGTGCCGCTGCCGGTTTTTATTATTATTTTATATCGCGAATTAAATATTTTATTTTTACGGATGCTTGCACGGGGCAACGGCATTACCATCGGCGCTAAAAAAGGCGGCAAAACGAAAACGGTATGCTATATCATTGCCGAAGGTTTTACGCTGCTCATTGAGCTGCTGATTGCTTTTTCTCTTGCGGAGAAATCCGTTACCGATACGCTGATTATTATCAATAAAGTGTTGTATTGGATTGCCGCTTTATTATCGGTCGGTTCGTTTATCGATTATCTTGTGTCATATCGAAAAAGTATCCGTACCGTATAAGGATATCTGTGTGCTGAATTTTCAACGGCCGATTTCTTTTCTCATCTTGCTGTTAGTGCCGACTTTTGCGCTGCTCCGGCGGACGGGGAGATTGCAAGCGGTATCGATATTGCTGCCGCTTGGAAATTGGAACGGGTTTGTTCCCGAAAAAAATCTGCGGGTGTATCTTGCGCACCGTATCTCCCAGTACGTTCTTGCGGCAGCCTTTGTATTCGCCGTCGCTACGCTTGCGGAACCGGTACGGCAAACTTCCGAAGCAATGTATGCCGGTTCGGGACAGGCGCTGATGTTTGTCATCGATACCAGCCCCTCGATGGCGGCACAGGACATGGGAACACAGACACGGCTTGAGGCGGCGAAGCAGATTATCAAGTCCTTTGCGGAAAAATATGAAGGCGACTCGTTGGGGCTTACCGCGCTGGGAAGTTCCGCCGCCGTACTCATTCCGCCGACAATCGATCGGCACACGTTTCTGACTCGGTTGGATCAACTGCAAGTCGGTGAATTCGGCGACGGCACGGCAATCGGTATGGGGCTTGCCTCTGCCGTGCTGCATCTGACGCAGTATTCTGCGATTCCCTCACATATCATTCTCTTTACCGACGGAGATAATAATACCGGCGAGGTGCATCCCCGCGCGGCCGCGGATATCATCAAGCATAAAAAAATCGGGTTTTACATTATCGGGTTGGGGAAGTCGGGATATGCGCCGGTTAAGTATATTGATCCCATTCAAAAAAAAGAAATTTCCGGAACGCTCAATACGGTGTTTAATGAAGCGGAGTTGCAAAAAATTGCCGGTTACGGTAACGGCCGCTATTTTTCGGCACAGTCGCCCGAATTATTAACGGATATTTTTAATCGATTTATTCAAAAAATACCGGCGACGCCTCCTTCAATGACAATGCGTAAATACGCGTACCTTGACGGGCTGTTTTTATTGATTGCAATGAGCTGCGCGGTAGGAGCATGGCTGCTCCGCAGAATCGGAATGCAGGCGGTGTCATAATGATTGAATTTGAAAAACCGTTTTTCCTGTTGTTCATCATTGCTATTCTGCCTGCCGGTGCCGTTACGTTGTACCGCATAAAAAAATTAAAAGAAAGCTACGCCGCGGCGGGAGAGATTCAAACCATTATACGGACACTGCGAATCCGAACGGCGCTTTGGAGCATCGGCTGGCTGTTCCTCAGTATTGCCGCAGCAGTACCGCTCTGGGGCACAAAACAAACCACCGTAGTTAAACACGGAAATGCGGTCATCTTTGCCGTCGATATTTCGCGTAGTATGACCGTCGCCGACATCACACCGAACCGGCTCGAATTTGCAAAGCGGTATGTTTCCTTTTTGATAGAACGCTTACCGGAAACTGCCTGCGGACTCGTTACGATAAAGGGACTGGGTACGCTTGCCGTACCGTTGAGTTTTAATCATCAGAGTGTACTGACCGCAGCGGAAACGCTGTCGCCGTTCAATGCAACCTCGGCGGGCAGCAATCTTGAACATGGGCTGCGTGTCGCATTGGAGGCTTTCCCCGAAAATCGATTGACCGGAAAAACGGTTGTGTTGTGTACCGACGGCGGTGAAACAATCGGTTCGGTGCCGCGTATTCTTCCGCGGTATCGGCAAGAAAATATTCAACTGATTATTATCGGCTTTGGAACGGAAACAGGCGGCACGCTCTCCATCCTGAATGAAAAACACGAATCGGTCGTGCAAAAAAGTGCGTTGGAGGAATCTATTCTTAAACGCTATGCGGAGCAAGCCTTAAACGGAAGTTTTTATATTTCCGCGGCCGACCTCGGTTCGGCACAGAAGGTGTTGCAATCGCTGACGGAAGGCGATGCCGAAAGTGAGAAAATACGATATGTGCAAAAACCGGTACGGCGGACATTCGAGTGTACGGCGATGGCGCTCCTCTTTTTTTGTATCGGTCTTTGTGCGGGAGGTATCCGTGCTAAAAAAATGTAGACGTCCGGCTGCCGTCATATCACCCATATCATCACGTTCAACATTATTATCATCGTTATTTAGATCATCATTTTTGTCGGTGAGTTTTATTTTTTTATTGATGACGATGTTTGCCCTATCGGGATGCAGCGCAGAACAGCAAACCAAAATTGCACACGTAAAAGGAACACTCGCATGGATGCGGAGCGATTGGAATGATGCCGTGTTGTATTTTTATGAGGCTGAAAGTTTAGCGGCGGAATTATCCGATGAGACCATAAAACCGTACACGGATTTTGCGCTTGCCTCTGCATATCTGATGCAGGGAGAGGATGAGGCTGCGTCCGGAAAATTACAAAATGGTTTCGAAACCGCTCCGGATATTTTACGGGCGCATCGATTTTATCAACAAGGCATTATTGCGTTTCACTCAAAGGATTATGCGGAAGCGGCGGCATTGTTCCGAAAATCCTTGGAGCTGTCCGGCCGCGATACGGCGGCTAAGATTAATTACGAGTTGAGTAAAAAGTTGAGCGACACACAGCGAGAGATGCAGCATCAAGCTCCGCAACAGACGTCCGAAGATCCCGAAGCCGATCTGACGGATTCGATTATCTTAGATATTATTCGCAAAAGAGAGCAAACCGAATGGAAAAAAACACAGCGCGAATCGGAACCGGCGATAAACGATTATTAGGACCTTTAGTATGCAGGCTGGTAGCGCGGTCGGCAACAATCTTTTTTTTCTTTTGTGCAGCCGCAATCCTCTATGGGCAGCAAAACGATTGTGCCGAGCATTTTATTGAACTCAAAACAGACGGTACCGAATTATCAATTGATCGTGAATTTGAAGTTGAAGTTATTATCAAACGCGATGCTCCTTATTTGCAGGGTAATAGCGATACGCCTCAATTTATACTTGAGCAGAGCGCAGATACGGCAGAGCTGATACAGAGCAGTGCGCTCCCCGAACGAGACGGCCTACACCTGCGTTATCGGTATCGGTTTAACAAAACAGGCAGGTTCCGGTTCGAGCCGGAGCTGCAATGGAAACGGCAAAGGGTTGTGCTGACACCGCTGGATATAACCGTGCACCGGCCGCGGCTTTCGGAACATACGCCGTTTTTATGGACGCTGTATTCTTCAAGCGGTCTGCCGGTTGCGGACGGCGCAGCCCTTGAACAAGGCACGGAATACATCCTGTGTTTAACCGCGGCCTTTTATTCGGCAGGATATACCGAACGCTACCTATATGCTTTACAAACCGCCTCTGAGCAAGCGGAAAACTCCAACCTCGAAGCCCCCCGTTCCGAAGCCGGTCGATCAGAAGTTTTCGGTTCTGTAGGAATCGGCTCCGAATCAGCCAAAGCCCAAGATGGCCGACGCGGCGCAGCTCCTCAGGATATGCACAGAGAGCTGCCGTTACCGGCTGAAATAGTCCATATCGAATGCGCTCCTTCCGAAAGCGCCGCGCTGAAACCGCTTGCACTCACAGAGCTGCCGTTCAATGCGGCTGTTTTAATAAATTCGGCGGCTTTGTCAAATACTGCCCTGTCTAATATTGGCAGTTTCGAGACCGACGACGAGCACTATGTTCTTGCCGCCTTTAGTTTGATACCCCTGCGGATAGGTGTTCAAAGCCTTCCTCAAGCTCAGATATTTTTTACAGCGGGAGGAAAAGCATTGAGCGCTCCTGCTGCGTACCGCATTGACCGGCAGGCAATTACGGAGGCTACCGATAAAAGCGGCGCGGACGGCTTCACCGCCGCTGCGTTTCAGTCGCTCCCGCCCGAAACGCAGTACAGCGGCAGCACTATGACCGAGCAAGAAAAAAGCGCCGCGGCAAAGCAAATAGCCGAATATCGTAAGCAGGAAGCCGCGGCGCTTTTTTCTCCCGCAATCCGCCGTGAACGCAGAAAACTGGAAGCTGCGTTGGAGATTGCGCATCCGCTGCCGCTGTATCCGCGCCTGCTCGGTATTCTTACGGCGGTAGTGTCCGGCTTATTGCTGATCGGTGCAGCAGTGTGCGGTTTTCGCAATAAAAAGCGATTTATGCTGCTTTGTATCATCATCGCATTGTGCAGCGGAAGTTTCACCGCCGTACTGTTTCGGCTCATACTACGGCCGCAGGGCGTGTGCATTGAGGATGCCGGTGAAATAGCGGTGCGGCGTATACCGGAAAATACCGGCAGTATCGTGCACCGACTTTCGGCAGGTGATAGCGTTATTATCATACGCAGGGCGCCGCAATGGTACTACATTAAAACTGTCGGCGGAGTTACCGGCTGGATACTCTCGCAATCGATTGTGCAGTACAATTAACGTGATTCGTGCGGTTTAATATCCGCCGTTCCTCTACCGCCACGGACGAAGAAGAAGGCATCATATAGGGGGGGCATTATGCCACGGTTAAATTCTTAACCCACCGCTCTTTTTTTAATTGATGCTTTGCAATAAGTAGCTTGAGGAAGTCGCTGAGCTTTGCAAGGCCGAACATCGTGACGGGCGAAAGTGCGGTAAAGTAGGTGAGAATAAGCATCACCGGTAGGAATACTACAGAGTTGACACTGATGTCTACCCATGCACCGAGTTGAGCATCGCCACCTGCACGGGAAATCGCAAGTTGAGTATTAAGGTACGACCACAGCGGCATATAAAGGGCGATAACCCATATAAGATTCCGCGTAATAATGTGCGAGGCGGGCGAAAGCCTGATAAACACCACGGGAATAAGAAAGACCGTCAGCGCTTCACAGATGCCGACAAAGATACCGAAGAGAAAAAAGCCGGAAAGAAACCACCGTGCCTGCTTGCGAGCTTCATCTAATTTGTTCTGCCCGAGCGAGCTACCGACAATGATACGCACACAGGTAAAGATAACCGGAAAGATTAAAAAGAAGATGTTCGCAATTGTCCATCCGGCAGCCATACCCGCAACGACCTCCGCCCCGCCGCGGCTGTTGTACAGTGCTGCGACAATCGTTTCGGTGCCAACCCACGAAATATCCGAAGCAAACACAAGCCCAAGTTTTTTAAACATCTGCATGAACAATGCCCACCGAACTTTCCAAAGCAACAAAATCCTCACGTAGAACGCAGGCCTTTTAATACGCACATATACAAGCAAAATACACAGTTCTATACAACGGGCTATCAGCGTTGCATACGCTGCTCCTTTTACTTCCAGCCGCGGCGCTCCGAAATTTCCGTAAATTAGAATGTAGTTTCCGCAAGTGTTGATCAAAGTAGAGATAATGGCACCGTACATAATAATCTTTACCTTGCCAATGTCACGCAAAGAAGAGGCAATCGCCGTTGAAAAAGCTATCGGAATAAAGGTTAAAAGGATAATATGTAGATAGTATTGACCTTCTGCAATGATTTCCGGCGCCTGCTGATTGCCGTGTACCAAAAAACCGAGGATATGTCCGGAAAAAAAGAAAGCGAAAACCGTAAACAGCGCGGCGCAGGTAAGCATCATAATCTGCTTGAATCGGTATACCTGCTGCATTCCGCCTGCATCTTTTGCACCGTTAAACTGAGACATAAACATGCCGCCGGTTTCGGCAAATGTCCCGACCGTTACCAAAAAGAGAAAGGTAAATTGGTTAGTGATATTGACCGCGCTCATTTTTATGTCGCCCAATCCTCCGACCATAAAATTATCGATCAGAGAAACGAGGCTTTGTACAAAAGTCTGAATCATTACCGGTATGGCAAATCCGAGCGCCTGGCGGTAAAAATGAACCGGCCCAAGCAAAAATCTTTTATGTTGCATATTTAAAAACTTCAAATTTTTTTAGAAGCTGCTTCCCATATATCAAAAAAGTTATACCACTGCAGCGGATATTCTAACACCTTTTCTTCCAATAACTCAACATATTCATGCATTAACGCATGTATCATATCATCTTTCTTCTTTTTCTCCATTATTGCCGAAGATTTATACAGGAAAAAATCATACTTCGAAACAAAAGTATCGTGTTCTCGTAATGCAAAAAAATAATACAACGGAGCTTTCAGTATAATGGGTAATAAAAAAGCTCCATAAGGTAATGCAATCATATCTCCTAAAAATGGGACGAGAACAGTTCTTTGACTATGTTCGGAAAGCGTCCGATCTCCTGCCATGACGATTATTTCGCCATTGTCGAGTTTTTCCTGCAATAACAGTGCTGTTTCAAGACCGACAGTACGGGAATTGATAAGATTGATGCCGAACTGTTTTTGAATTGAGCGCATAAACGAATTGAATTGAGGCGACATTGCCGTATCGATGATGATGTTTACCTTAGTGTTATTTACGCCGTCTTTATTATCCTGTATTGCCAAAGCCCGCAGCAAATCGATATTGCCTAAATGGGAACATACAAAAAAACATCCTTTTTTTTCTTTCAGATTGGTGATTATCTCTTGATAAACATCACGGTTTTTTATGATGAGATCGGAAACCTTTATATCCTGCATCCACGCAGCAATGCGTTCAACAAGTGAAAGACTGAAAGAGTAAAAATGCTTGTACACTGTTTTGGCGGACGGTTTGGTGGCGGGCTTATATTGTGCAATACGTTTAAAAAATGCGGCGGAAACAGCCCGTTTAGCGGGAGAAAAACAATAATAAAAAAACGTGACCGGGCGGAGCAAAAGAGCAATATATTTAATGCGCAAAATGTTATAGATGAAAAAAAACAGACGCAGGGCAAATCCGTTACCGGATACTTCTTTCATCTTTGACCAATGCTTCATGAATGCACGCGTCTCCTAAGTGCGTAAAACAGAATAATCGGGAATCGGAAAAACATTTCGCAGCATAATAATGCGTGTTTTGCGCTCAAAATGACCGTATCGCGAAAAGCCTTGTAATGGGAGCTGCCGTCTTTAGGATAGGTTACTTCAACGGGCATATAAATAATCGACGTTCCGTTCCAATACAGGCGGGTTAAAAGCTCCATATCAATCGGCATCCTTTTACTGATGAATGGGTTGCGATATATTCTCCATGTTTCTGTAACGGGATAAATTCTAAAGCCGCATAACGAATCGCGCACATTCGGTGTGAGTGTTGTAATAGAAACAAAAAAATTTGAAACTTTTCGTCCGTCTTTGCGTATGGAGGGAACGGTATCGTCGTAAATAGGGTAACCGATAATAGCATGCTTGATTGTTGTTTGCATTTTGCTCCGATTTATAAACGCAGGAATCGTCGCAAGTCTGTGTTGATTGTCCGCATCAACTTGGAATGCAAAATCAATAGCGTGCTGTTTGCAATACTCAATGCCCTGTTTTATCGCCCATCCTTTACCGCTGTTTTTTGTATTGCTGATTAACACAATGTCAGGATGTCTGTCGATAATTTTTTTTAGGATAGCTTTATTTTCTTGGTTACTACCGTCATCGACAATGATAAGCGGTATACCGAATGTCAGAAAAGACGGTATTGCCTGTTCCAAAAGTGCGGCGTGATTATATACCGGTATTAAAAAACAATACGTCCATGTATCGGAAGCGCTATGCATCAAGCACCTTCTAAATGCAAAATACCGGAAGAATAATTTTTATCCGAATCGGAAAACGAAAAAGAAAGCTTTCTTCCTTGCGGAAAAAAATCAAGAGAAAGTATAAGCGGCGTATCGGGATGAATCATATTCGTATATTTTAATTTTTTTGATGTCTTAATATATAAAGAATGAGAAAAAAGTTTTTTCGAAATATCAAACGCCGTTTTTACCTGTGCAACCGCTGGAAGGATATGAAAGCCGTCAAAATGCCCGCGAAAAAAGCGCGAATTTTCCGGAAAGTTGATGTTAATTTTTACGGAATAATGATCGCCGGTAAAATCAATGGGCTGTGCGGTGTACTCATACGGAGTAGATGTATGTAACAAGCTTTCCAATTGTGTATGGTTGATTTTTCCCATTGCATTTTTCGGTATGGTATCAACTATGTAGATTTTCTTCGGAGCCAATGTTTTATCAAAATAACTGTGTAGATAATCTTGTATATGCTTTTTGGCTGCCTGCTCGTTTTCCGTATATAGCGTATAGAGGTCGGAGCCTTTTTTTAAGACGATAAAAGAAACAGTTTGTTCGCGGCGGCTGGTTTTATGATAGATCGTATGGCAATCTGCACAATCCGGCAATGCTAAAAGCTTTGTGTCTATGTCTTTTAAGTCGATACGGCGACCTTCAATCTTTACCGTAGAATCCACCCGTCCGAGCAAGGTAAACGAGCCGTTATCGTTACACGCAATTAAATCTCCGCCGACAACGGTCCCGTCAAAATATGGGGAACGTGCGGTAAAGGTATTATCCGGAGCCGCCGATAGACTGACGCATGGAAACGGACACCATAGCGGATTTGTTCTTTGCTTACGCCATGCAATACCGCCTGTTTCGGTACTACCGTATATTTCGATTGCTTCCGTTCCGAAAATGTCTGCACAATTTGAACTTCCCGCAGCATCAAGCGCACCTGCAGAAGAGAAAACCGTCCACTGTGTGGAAGTCGGCAAGGGGATTTTGACAACCCTTTTTAAGAAAGCGGGGCTGCTTACAAAAGTAATTTTTTTCCACGACGAAAAACCGGCGCATGTTTCCAGATAGTTAATGCGACTTGAGAAAATCGGGCATTGTACGGCAAATGGAAGTAAAACGTAAAATAAAAAACCGTATACGTGATAATGAAACACGGATGTTAAGAACAAACTATCGGTTATGTCTTCTCCAAAGCACGTGAACAATTCTTCAACTTCCCGTTCAAGGTGAGAAAACTTTTTCTCGATAATCTTCGGTTTTCCGGTACTGCCGGAAGTATAAAAATGAATGTCTGCAGAAGGGCTGATCGTTAGTCCTTTTAACATTGAACAATCGAGACACTCCGTAGTCGCTGCATTCGCACTATTGCATAGCAACAATTGTGAAACACTCAGTTGAGTCTCTGATGAATCGGAAACAAAAAACGCATCATCATTAAAAATATCTTTGATATACGCGTATTTATTTGTATTGAGTAAACAAACTTTCTTTTTTGCCAACAAGGCAGTAAAGAAAATAACCATAAACTCATAGATCTTTTCCGAAAAGATCAAAAAAGACGATTCCGAACGTGCAGAAAAATATGGATATACTGTTGCAATATCATGCACAAAATCGCCGACAGTTTTATTATCCGTATCCGAACTATCTATAAGAAAAGGCTCGGATGAATCCCGTAAGCTATAAAAATCCGTTTCACTCAGTAATTTAAGCATCGACCGTCCTTCATTCACAATATCGGCTCTCACTCTGTCGATGTTTTTTATACGGCGCTACAAATAACATCGAGAATTTCAGAAAGTGTTCTTTTGTCTTTAAAATCCGCCGCCGATACATTTAGCTTCAGCATATTATTCAACGTAACAATCAAATCGATAATATCGATACTGTCAAGATCAAGATCGGTAACGATATTTGAATCCATCGTAATTTTCGATTCTTCGATTTCAAATTTTTCCGTCATAATTTTTTTTACTTCTTCAAAGAGTTCCTCTTTTTTCATGTTCTACTCCTATCTTTATCATATTGAGCATCTGTGAACTAAAATTGATTTTTTGAGATGCCGTTTATTATTTTGCTAACCTGCGTTTGTACTTTTGCCGTCGCACTGAGCGTCTATACGGCGTTTTTACAGATAAAATCACTCAGCGTTGAAACCGAATAAAAATGCTTTTTATTGTCCTCTTCATTTTGAGAGAAACTGATGCCGAATTTCTTTTTCAGCGCAACACCCAGCTCCAGTGCATCGATTGAATCCAAGCCTAATCCGTCTCCTTCTACAAAAAGAGGCGCTTCCGCATCGATGTCTGCCGGTTTTACATCTTCCAAATCCAACGACTGAATAATGATATTCTTAATTTCGTTTTGGATATCTTCCTTAGTATTCACAACCATCCTCCGAAAAAATTGTATTACGTATTGCTTCTGTCAATGTCCTTGCTGCCTGAGAAAAAGGTTCACGTTTAAATGAATCTATTGCTATCATTGCATGAGGTTCCAATATCAATCGTGCATATCCTTGAATATGTACTTTAAATAAGGATTCATGTTTTCCTAATCCTACAAGATTTTCAGTTTTAATATGAATCGGTAATATATCGGTATCTGCACGCAAAGCAATTTGTGCCGCACCTCTTTTGAGAGGTTTTCCGGCAGTCTCAGGTCTGGTACGAGTCCCTTCCGGGAAGATTATCATATTATTACCATCATGTAAAGATTTTTTGCAGCGTTCCAATAATACTTCGGGGTCTGCAGAAGAGCTGACAAAGAGTTGTCCGACAATTGCCCGTACCCAAAAATTATTGAATAAGCGCCCTGCAACAATACAGTCGGGATGCGGCACCGCAGAAATAAGAACCACAACATCAATTAATGACGGATGATTTGCAACGATAACGGTAGAGTGTAGATCTTTATATTTTTGCAGAGCGGAGGTGTCGACTTTGACGTGTGCCCACCAATGCAATAGGCATATGAAAAAAGAAAAGTGCCCGCGAACAACGGCCATTTTTGCATTATATCGTGCTTTTTTTTTCCATATGAATACATGAATTAAAGGAAATATAATAAATGAAGCCAATACCGAGCAAAGTCCGAAATATGCAAAACAGGCTAACTTTCCTACAATGTTTCTAAAAACCCGCAGTTTATCCATTCTTATATATCTCCAACCTGTTTACTTGAATGGATGCTGCTGGTTCTGTCGGGTTTTGCATAAAGCTGACGAAACGTTTGCACTGATCATAATTTTCCAATCGATCTTGCGGCGGTGTGGAAGAAAAACGTACCGTGTATCCGTTGCCTTGCAGTGAAAGTAAAAACGCTGCTATAAACGGTATGTTTTTTTCATCGGAAATTCTTTGGTACGCTTCCGGTAAACGTTCTTCTCCTACCAACAGCAGCAGTTTTTCTTCTTCGCTATGGGTCTCCAAAAATGAAAGTGCATGAATTAACCCTGCTTCCAGTTGGTATGACATAGTGCTAAACGCTTGAGCTGACGCATGATTCTTGAGCGAAATTCCCAGCAATCCGAGTGCCGTATTAAACACCGATAAACTGAATGCTGTCGGCGATACTTCTTTTGTCTCAATTATTTTTTTTGAGATAGCATACTGGCGTTGGATCTCTCCGTATTTTGATACGGAAATAATCGGCAAGTCTTCACCTTCACGGATATGTTGATGAGAGGCGGCAAAGCACATTTTAGTTAATTGGCTGCACCGTCTCCGTAACATCATCGGTACAAACGAAACATCAACTTCTGCCGCATTTTCCGTCGGTTCCCAGAAAAAAACGTTCAGTATTGTACAATTCCAGCTTTTCATCATTTTTCCTATTAGGACACGTGAAATTGCAGCAGCGAATACGAGTTGATACCAAGGTTATGGTGTGCCCGTACCAGCGTACAGCCGACGGCTTCAATCGCACCGACTAAGTCCGAATATGAATACATTTTGCTGTTGCCGTTTGCCATTGCTGCAAAGTAAATCGACGTAGCCTGAATTGAATAGCTTGCCGCTTCAAACCGCTGCATATCCCACAAAGGTTCAAGCACGAAGATGTTGCAATCGGATGGAACACAGCGCTTTATCTTTTTTAAGATATTTTGAATTTCTTCAAGAGAGAAACAATCAAGGAACTGGCTCATCCAAACCGTATCGACATTGGACGGCAGCTGCTCATCATGATTCAAAATATTGGTAGGATAACTTTCGATTCGGTTTTTAAATGCTTCCAATTCGGGATTGTTTTGCGCCATTGCAATTTGCGGTGCTAAATCCACCATTGTTACTAAAACTTCATTATTATAAGAAAGAGCCGCTTTAGTGAACTTTCCGGTATTGCTGCCGATGTCCATTATATGCCGGGGGTTTTCTTTAAATACGATGGGCAATGCTGCACCGAAGATACTGTCGGAATAATAATGATCGAATGCAAACCAACTTTTCTGCACCTGTTTCGGCAACGCGGATAACCCTTGATAGATGGTATCCCAATCCCCAAAAACCTTTAAGCCGGCTGGTTTACCCGTTTTTAAGCTGTCCTGTAAATAAAAAAATCCCTGATAGCATACATCGTTGATAAAATTCATATTTGCTTTTGTCAACTCATCATTGAGCAAAAAGTAGCCGGTTTTTCCCAATACATAAGCCTGTGGCTCGGAATTCGGAACAATCTTTATGAGTTCCAAACCTAAGCTGAACTCCATCAACAGCTTTACGGCATAGGAAGAAAGCCCTGTTTTCTCGATGATAGCTTCTATCGTTAATCCGTCGTTTTTTGAATCCTCTATCGCTTTTAAGATATGCAGGTCAACCATTGCTTTTGCAGTTTGAAAAGCCGCCGGTGCAAAAGCTAATTTCTGAGCGGCAAATTTTGCCTCAAGGGCGGTAAGATTATCTTTGTAGTAGTATGAATGCATAGAGATATTATAGCCATCTTTTGAAAATATGCCTACCGTCTACGCGTTGCTGCGCTTGCATAATAAAAAATTTTTTTCTATTATATCGCCATGACAGCAGTATTAGTGTATTTTGATAAAGAAAAAAAAACACAAACACAGCTTTTTCTGGAAGCCTTAAAAGAGACTGCCCGAAATCGATGCGATGATCTTCGCATCCTGGATGGATATGCACTGACCGATACGGATCGGTTTAATATGTACGGATATATTGTTGTTTTTTGCGCCGAAAAACCGCTTTTTACGTCAAAACCTAATCCTGCCGTTGTAACTATTTTAAAAGATCATGGCCTTAAAGAAGGTTGTAAAGGCTGCGTTCTTACCGTAAGCCGTGGGCTATTTTCTGAAAAATTTACCCGAAATGTGATGAACGGATTAGAAAGCTGCGGCTTTATGATCGACTACTTCGATACTTTGCGAAATGCAGCGGATGCTCGCCGTGCGGGGGCAAATATTGGATAACAAGGCGGAAAACGGTCGGCAGGGTAGCGAAGAAGGACGCAGAAATCGGTCAGCTCATCAAGTTCCGGAAATAGAAGATTATTATAAGATTTTAGATATCTCTCCTTCTGCTTCGACCGCAGAAATAAAACGAGCATTTAGAAAAAAAGCTAAAGAATTGCATCCCGATATTCCGCATAATGTTCGAAATATCGGCGGCAAAAAAGCGAATGAGCAGGATCTGATGCGGCTTATCCGTGCGTATGAAGCCCTGCTCGATGCAAAACGGCGAGCGGAATTTGATTTTTTCTACAATAAAACCGTGAAAAAAGGCGAAAGTTTCGATTACCGTACGTGGTTGAAAGAGCAGGCGGATCCCGAAAGCAGAGCTACACTGATCTTTTTTGATCTTTTTCATAATGCGGAAGATGAAGCGGTACGGGAATTTTTACGTCTCTGCTCGGAACATCCTTCGTTTTCGCTTCGCCGTTACTTTAGCAAAGGAGACTTTATGGATTGCGGGTTTGTGCTTGCAGAAGAACTCTATTTCCGCAATCACTATTATGAATCTTTTTTGCTGCTTGAACAAATTATCCGAGAAGAACGGAAAGATGCCTATTTCCGCCATTTTTTTTCGGAAGTGCTTATCTTAGCACGTAAGCTTATCCGAGAAAAACTCATTTACACGCTTGCCGATGATTTACTGCTTGATTGTTGCGAAGCCGCGCTGGATTTTGGGTTGAGTAAAGCGGATAATGCGGAAATATTAAAAAAGATGGCGGAAATTTATTATCGGATGGGTGATTTTACTACCGGTGACGGATGTGCGGCGGCGTCGGTGCGGATGAACCCTCGCATCCGCGGTATAACAAAGTTGAAGAAAAACTATCAGGAGCAGCTTTGGCGGTAAAGATGTGCCGATTGATTTAAATGCCGATGATCGGTATATCTTGAAGCTGATGAGCTGTTCTAAAAAGGTAAGGATTATATGATACGGATTAAGACAAAGGAACAGATAGACGGTATCCGCCTATCCTGCAAGGCATTGGCGCGGCTCTTTAAAGAGCTGACCCCTCGTGTGAAGCCGGGTGTAACGGCTAAGGAACTGGATGACTTCTGCGTTGAGTACATTAAGAGCATCGGCGGCATTCCCGCATGGTATGCGGAAGACTTTCCCGGTGCAGCGTGCGTGTCTATCAACGAAGAAGTTATCCACGGGCTTCCCGATAAAAAGAAAATCGTACGGGAAGGAGACCTCGTGTCGCTGGATATCGGTATTGACCTTAACGGATACATCAGTGATTCGTGCGTAACGGTGCCGGTTGGAAAGGTGAGTCCCGAACGTGCGCAGCTTTTGAAGGTTACCACCGACTGTCTCTATGCGGGTATCGCCGCTTGTCAGGCTGGTAAGCGGGTAAATGCAATATCCCGCGCGGTGTACGATTTGGCTCGGCAATATAAATACGGCGTTGTATATGAATATTGCGGTCACGGGGTCGGGCTTAAAGTACATGAAGATCCGAATATCCCGAATGTACCGGAACGGGGAGCGCCGAATCCGCGGCTGGTACCCGGCATGGTGATTGCGATTGAACCGATGATCAACCTCGGTACGGCGGATGTTAAAACCCGCGCCGACGGATGGACGGTTGTCAGCGCCGATAAGTCCTGCTCTTGCCACATGGAACACACGGTTGCCATCTTTGAAGATCACACCGAAATTTTAACTCAACTTGCTCCCGGTGAAGTGTAAGTAAACGCGGCACATAGTTATCATTCGTTAATTGTAAGTTAAACAGAAGAAAGGCCGCTAAAAGGTGAAATTTTTAGCGGCTACTATTCTACTATTAAGGATAGTTTTGTTATTTTACCAATTCAAAGGCTGAGTATTCGTTGGTGCCGTCTAAACTGTTTATTACCGTGTATCCTGCAGCTGCTAATTTTTCCGCAACGGCAAAAGAACGGTTGCCGGAATAGCAGTAGGTTAGCACCGGTTTTCCCTTAGGTAATTGCGGAAGTAACTCAGCGATGGTATCTGCATTCCCCGATATCGCGCCTTTTAAATGCGATACGGTATAATCCGCCGGTTCCCGGGCATCAACCACGGAGTAGTTTCCCGTATTCACTAACTCTTGCATCTGCTTTCCGCGAACATTTGTAACTTTGGTGAGCGACTTATAAGAGTAGCTGCCGACTCCATCCGCATTGAACAGTTTTTTGAATCCGTTCTTTTGTAGGATTTTAGCAGCGGCCATGCTCCGTCTTCCGCTTCTGCAAATAACGATAATATTTTTATCCTTGAGGTCGGCAATATCGCTTAGCTTGTTTTCGATATCGTTGAGTCTGATGTTGATTGCATAGCGAACGTGTCCTGCCTCATACTCGTATTTTTCGCGTACATCGATAACAAGATACTGCTCTTTTTCTGCCTTATCGTTCATAATGGTATCCAGTTCGGCGCCTTTCATATTCACGATACCCGAATCTTGTGTACCGCTTTTTCCCCCTTGCGCTGTACAGGCTCCGCCAAGCAGTACAATACAGACTAGCGCGTACATGAAGATACGCGTTTTTTTTAGATCAAATTTCCAATAATTCATTGTAATCTCCTTGAAACCTCTGTAGATTTGGTAAACTTTAGAGATTCCTTTTTATATGGCCGGGAATATACGGGAAAATAGAGAGAGAGTCAATTAAGAGATAAGGCAGCCACTCTAAACTTTTCCTGTAAATGTCCGTTTGCAAAACAAGTTTATTTCTTCTATACTGTAACGACAATGAGTATGGAAAAACCGTTCTACGAAAAATTCGTTAAAAAAAGCTCTTCACATCAAACGAAAGATAAAACGAATCAGGTTCAAGTAGAAAAAAACCGCAGGGATCATCAAGTAAAAGAAAAAGAACGCTATCAAAAAACTTCCGAACGCGGTTCTAACCGGAGACATGGGCAGCAGCACCAAAAGCGGAACAGTGAACCTTATGCCTTCGGAAAGCCTATTTTTTCCGGACTTACCTCAGAAGCAAAAAATATCCTAGCGCATTTTCCCATGTTGTTGGATCAGGTTTTTCCGCTTGATGCAAAAAAAAAGCAACTGTTACCGCAGCATATTCATACGCTTTTCCATGAACTGACGGATGAGCGAAGCAGCAGAAAAACGCACTATTTAAATGATCCGGTAAAGTTGTCGGCTTACGCACACTATTATGTTTGGTGGAACTTAGTACGGCTTGTCAAACTTTTGCAGAATCTTGATATCCGGCTTGATGACGGCGATTATGCGGCAGACTTCGGTTCGGGACCGCTTACTTTTATCTGCGCTTTATGGATTGCAAAACCGGAGCTGCGGAAAAAACGGCTGACATGGTATTGCGTGGATATTTCCAATAAGGCGCTCGGCTTTGGAGAAGAGCTTTTTTTAACGCTCTGTGCATATACCGGTAGAACAAACCGTAACGGAGAAATTCCGTGGACTGTTAAGAAAGTGTGCGGCGCATTCGGTACGCCATTGTCCGAAAAAGTATCGCTGGTAACGGAAGCAAATATGTTCAATGAGATTTTCTGGAACAGTCCGCTTTCCCTTGATGAGCAGGCCGAAAAAACACGCCGTACCGTCATGCACTATCTAAAACCCTCCTGTTCGGTTCTTTTTATTGAACCCGGGATACCCCTTGCAGGCGAGTTTTTAAGCCTGTTGAGAACGGAATTTTTAGCGGCTGGATTTTCCGTCTATGCGCCGTGTCCCCATGATGGAGTTTGTTGTTTCCCCAATCGTCCGCCCCAAGGCGGAACAAAAGCGCCGGTCGCTTTTCATAAATGGTGCCATTTTACTTTTGAAACGCACGATTCACCCGAAAATCTTCTCCGCCTTTCGGAAGCATCCCATTTGGGAAAAGAGCGTGCAAGTTTAAGTTTTTTATACGGCACGTTATCCTTATCTGCCATATCTTCCGGCACTGCACAGCGGGGGGCTTTCGATGGAATACCCGTGCGTATATGTTCGGATATTATCAAACCGGATCCGCACACCATCGGCAGATATGCCTGTTCGGAAAAAGGTTTTATGTTTATTACCGGGCATGCGTACAAAGAATCGGTGTTAAATACCGCCGTATCGGGCGCTCTGCTTATCCTGCCGGAAGCGTCAGTGAAGCTTAATCAGCGGGATAAAAAGACCCATGCGCTTTTGGTAGAAGTGCCGTAAAAGTGGAGGGAAACGATTAGTTCGAAATTGCTATGGATACCATTATGGTTGACGCATCTATCGTTTCGTTTCCCTGCGTATCCATCCCTCTCTCCGCCCTTTACTCACCCCAACTCACTTAT
Organism: uncultured Treponema sp.; assembly: GCF_938029485.1. Classification (GTDB taxonomy): domain Bacteria; phylum Spirochaetota; class Spirochaetia; order Treponematales; family Treponemataceae; genus Treponema. Next base: position 28,188 of record NZ_CALHGC010000149.1, read on the forward strand.
ATCGAGCCGGTCGAAGCCTTCCAGCAATGTGCGGGCGATGTCTTTCAACTTTGCAAGATCACCTTTTCGGGTGCTTTCGATATTCAGCGGCATAACGGGGTCGTGCAAGGATAAGCGGAGCAGCATCCAGCCTTGTGCTTCCGCGCTTTTAAACGAAATGCGCACCCCTTCATACGACTGCGGCAGTTCAAAGCCCGCTTTTTCGGCACGCTCTTTAAATGCTTGCAGGATTGAGGTGCCATATTCTTTAAAATCATCGCCGCGTATCTTAAAGCGCAATTCCGTTTCTTCTACCATCGGCGGCAGCTTTTCAATCAGGCTTTCGATATTTTTTTCTGCGTGCTTTGCGTTCGCAAGCGCCGTTACCAGCTTTACCGCAAGAAAGGCGCCGTCATCAAGGTAGTAATTGTCTTTTAGTGCGCCGTGTCCGGACGTTTCCATTGCCAGCGGGCTGATAATCCCCTGCTCATTCAATTCGCGGCATTTGTTGATTACGTTTTTGTAGCCGCGCATATATCGCAGATGGGTAAGCCCCAGCTCCTGCTCAAGGAAGAAGGTGAGCCGGTCGGACGTTACCGAATCGGTAACGATGGTGCTGTGCGGATAGTCGGGCGCAAGGATTGCCGCCGTCATTGCGATAATTGCATCGCGGTTGACTTCCGTTCCGTCGGACAGCACTGCCGACATACGGTCAACATCCGTGTCGAAAATCAGACCTAAATCGGAATGGCTTTGCACGGTAGCGGTTTTAGCAGCTTCCATCGCCGCCTTGTTTTCGGGATTGGGAATGTGATTGGGAAAGGTGCCGTCCGGTTCAAGGAAGCGGCTGCCGCTTGTATCGGCGCCAAGCTCTTTTAATACTTGCTCCGCAAAAAAGCCGCCCGCACCGTTTCCGGCATCGACCGCAATTTTTAAGTTTGCAAGCGGCTTTTCGGCATGGAAGTTCAAGCCTTTTCTGATTGCGTCTTGCAGGTGTTTTGAGTACCGAGCAATTAAATCGAATGACCGGCATTTCGGCGCGCTGCTGTCTCCGGTAGTCTGTTGTGCGGCGGTATCCGGCGGAATGGTAGTACTTTGCCGCGCTGTAGCATCATGCCGAGTGGCAGCGTTGCGTAAAATTTCCGTGATGTCGGTGCGTTCAAGGCCGCCGGATTTATCGAAGAACTTGAACCCGTTCCTGTTGAAGGGGAGGTGGCTTGCGGTAATCATAATTGCGCCGTCAAAGTTTGTTTCTTCAAATACGGTACCCATAAACATTGCCGGTGTGGTAGCAAGCGAGCAGTGCACGATAGTAACCTGCTGCGCCGCAAGCCCTTCGACGAGCGCATTTTCAAGCGCTTCGCCGGAAAGCCGAGAATCCCGTCCTATACCGATCACCAGCGTATCTGCACTTTTCCCCGTTTTTGCGGAAAGCCAGAGCGCAAACGCCGCGCCGATGTTCCGGCAGACTTTATTGGTCAAGTTAACGTGTTCGCCGTCAACACCTTCCAGCGCAACGCCGCGGATATCGCTACCGTTTTGCAGCTTCAAAAAATCATGTTCGTTCATAGTGTGTTTATTTTTCCTTATGAAGGACTGCTAAAAGTCAAGGTTTTTAAAGGCTCCTATAACTTAAATTTCGCCACTTCAAACGCGAGATTTTCTATATTCTCTTTATTTCTTTGAGTGATACTGCTCACTGCTTGTACGGCATTGTTAATTTGCACCGCTCCGGATGCCATTTCAGCCATACTGTTTGCAATTGAATCCGACATAGTACCGAGGTGTTTCATCTCCTGAGATACTAAATTGCTGCCATTCAGCATTTCTTGCGAACTATTTTTAATGCCGGTCATCATTGTTTCTAATTGCTGCATCGCGTTCATAATCCGTTCGCTATCGGAACGTTGTTTTTGCATCGCTTCCATAATAGTATTTTCCTGTCGTTTTGTTTGATCGGCTAATTGGAAAATAGCATCAAAATGCTGTGCAATGACAGGGGCTGCTTCATGAACTTTTTCTATTTTATCTTTTAAATTTTTCAATATAGCAGTAATATTTTTGCCTTGCGTATTCGATTCTTCCGCAAGCTTCCGGATTTCTGCTGCAACAACGGCGAACCCTTTTCCTGATTCCCCTGCATGGGCTGCCTCAATTGCTGCATTCATTGCCAGCAGATTAGTCTGTGCGGCAATATTTTGAATAACCGTACTGGCATCAAACAATACTGCTGAACTTTCATTTACCGACTTTGTCAGATTTACCGTTTCTAGAATGGCATTTTTGCCGGCACGAGTAGCAGAATGCAACGTTTCCAGCGTTTTTAGATTATATTCGACAACCTCATTCACTTCGGTTGTATTTTCAGCCATTTGTGCGGTATCGGCGGTCGAATTTTTAACGACATCCGTTTGAACGACAATATTAGCATTAAGTGTTTCAATGGTATGCATTATTACTTGCAGAGAAGATCCTACCGCAAGAATACTCGAAGCATGCTGCAGCATTTCTTTTTTTACATTTTCAATATTTGTACTAATTGTATGTACGGTATTCGTTGTCTCAGTCATATTTGTAACAAGTTCTGCTCCAACATACTGCATATTGTCTGCCGTATTTCGAACAGATTGAACGGATAGGGCGATTTTCTCAATAGTCCGATTAAAATAGAGCGCCAATCTCCCGATTTCATCATTTTTACGGGTAGGTAACCTCACTTGCAGATTCCCCTCTCCTTCGGCAATGCCTGCCAATAGTTGTGTTGTGTGGATAACAGGCCGTATAAAAAATCGGCTCGCAGCATTAAAGGCTGTAAGCAAAATGATCAAAGAAATACCTGTTGCTGCTACAAAAAAGAGGATTAACTGCCGCAAATGCGCAGCGGTGCTTGTTTGTGCAATCAATATAACGCAGCCGAAATCGGTAATCGGCAGGCTGATAGGGAATGTTTTCGCATAATACGGCACGCCTGCAATTGATTCTTCAAAGCGTAGTTCCTTCTTATAGGTATAATCACTTAAATGTTTTATGCCCAATTCCGTAATGGGAAGAAAAAAACGGTCAGGAGCAATCGTATTTACCAAAACTTTATCACTTCTATCGGTTAGAATAACTTGGCAGTCGTTATCATGATGCTGTGCCAATAATAAGGCAAGATGAGAAAGATCGACATCAAATGTTACGACTCCTTTAAACTGTCCCTTGACATCAATAATGCCTTTGACAATAGTCATAACTGTTTGACCGGACGATGTACGGTATGCATTTAGTGATTGCACCTCGCCGGGCTTCTGCTTTCCCAGTTTATACCATTCACGAGTACGGGCATCATAGCCGTCTTTTCTATCAATTGGAGGATAGTGTACATAGCCTCCATTGTGTTCCGTAGCAAAGGCGATTCCGACAAAAATGGGATTTTCTTGTTGAAACTGCATACAAAGCCGCATTACACGCTCTTCATAGCTACCGGGTATGCAGATCATCTTTGAAATGCCCGATGCAGTATGTTTATCTTTATAGGAAGTGATATCGGCATCTACAGCGGTGATAATATCTGAGGCAGCAAATGTTCGTATGATATTCGCGGTATTCGAAAAATACAGCGAAAGCAGCTGCTCCGTATTTTTAAAACCGGTCTGTACGGATTGTTGCAGTTGGAGTGTAAAAAACGTTTTATCCCGCATATAGTTTGCAATCATAAACCCTGCAAGACATAACGGGAAAAAGAGAAAAACAAGGAAAAATTTTAATTTAAGAGAAACTGCCGCTTTCGGTTGCCCTGCATGAGCTGAATTGTGCTGAAATATCACATTTTTTATTTTCATAATTGCTAGCCTTTTACTTTTAATTGGTACTTTGAAATGTTTTTAGATTATAGCATGATAAGAACAAAAAGCAATCAGAAACAAATAAAAAATTAATAATTATCAGCCGCCGGATTTTGATGTATAATAAATAAATTACAAGCGCCGTATATAAAATTGACAGATGTACTTGCAGTTTCTGAATCTTTCAGCTTGTTAAATAGGTTTTTGTGTTGTATATTTCCGATGAGAATGCGTATAGCATCCGCTTATTTTCAGCAAACTGAGTCAGGAATATAAACATGAACAAAAGATTTTTTTATTGGTCTATTATCAGCATTGCTGTTACGGCCCAGTTATTTGCAGTTGAGACGGTGCGTTTTCAGGAGCAGACTTACAGCGGGTCTGTAACCTACAACGAAAAGGCTCAACCGGGAGATGCAGTATTCGTACGTCTTTCGATGAAGTTTTCCGATACTGCACATAAGGAGACTTCACAAAATTCTACCGCCGTTTTGCAGCTCTTTAAGGGAAAAGAGCGGGCTGCTTCTGCACAGTTTTTCTTTACACATCCCAAAAACCGCAGTGTGGAAACGGCTGATATGCTTGCGGGTATTCCGCTTTCGACATGGCTTTCCGGTGAGGAGACGTATTCACTTAAAGTGATTATTTCAACTGGGGAAGCACAGAAAAAAGAAATAACGCTGCCCTTTGGTATTCAGAAAAAGCAATTTGTTTCCGAGCGTATTGTGCTTGATGCAAGAAATACGGGGATTAGAAAAGATGCGAGTCCGGAGCGCCGTGCACAAATTGAAAAGCTTAATAACATTCTTGCAACGATTACACCTCAGGATGTGTATACTCTGAAGCCGTTTACGATTCCGGTAGATTCAAAACGGATAACGTCCGGTTTTGGGGATCGCCGAGTCTTTGAATATACCGACAAGCAAACGAGTACTACGCTGCATTACGGAATAGATTATGGTGTGCCAACGGGGACTCCCGTTCATTCCTGTGCTGAGGGAAAGGTTGTACTAGCGGAGAACCGTATTTCTACCGGCTGGAGTGTTGTGGTAGAGCATTTGCCCGGACTGTACAGTCTCTATTACCATCTGGATTCGCTGAACGTGCAAGAAGGTCAATATGTCAAACAAGGGGAAAAGCTTGGCCTTTCAGGTGCAACGGGACTTGCAACCGGTCCGCATCTTCATTGGGAAGTGCGGCTGAATATGGGCGCTGTAAATCCCGAATTCTTTTTGAAAGCGTTTAGTTTTTAAAAGGGGGATGCCTCTTCTTACCTATTCCCTTTTGCCCTATTATGCGTTTTGCAGAGCATTTGACAATTTGAACTATTGGTTGCGCCGCCTTTGCTCCAAGCGGAAACATGGTCAGCCTCCATTTCGCTCAATTTCCAGATTTTTGTTTTGTTGCCGGTGTTCTCTAAAGCGCAGAGCGGACAGTTGGACGTGCCGTGTTTTTCGGCATCTTCGGTTTGTGTTGCGTACGTCGATCTTTTGGTCGGCTCATCAAAAATGCGGATATCAAGCAGTTTTTTATCAGTTTCACCGCCCAGCAGATATTGGTAAATACCTCTTTTATTTTTTACATAAAAATCTGCGTATAATTCGTGTAAACGCTGAGAAATGTGCTGCGGATTATATGAATGTCTGCTGTGGTACGTTTCGTAGAGCTGCCCCCATTCAAGACCGCACATTTCTTTTTCTACATCGATAAAAACACTGTCTATCCAATCAATGACTGAGTTAAAATATGTTTCCAGTTCCGTAATGTTTTTATCGTGGCGATGAAGCGCCATATAATGGGAAATATTACCTTTGCTTACCCAGTCAAGCGCAGTGTGCAAAAAGTCCTGACGGTTTGCAACGCCGTGAATATATGCGCGCCATTTTTGAATATGCGCATTTCGGCTATTGCTAAATACTTCCTTTGCTTTGGTTACAAAGGTACCGGAATAAATTGCATTTAACAGTTCTTGGTCATTGAGCGGCTCACCAGCAATATTGATTGTTTTAAACCATTCTTTTATTTCCGTTTCAGTGCCTTCGCATTCATAAATAAGCAACTTTGTTTCAAGAATTTTATTTTGTAAATCGGCAGCTAAACCGCTAAAGTATTGCTCCATGCCATGTATATCTTTGAGCGCAAATTTACCCGTAAGAAAACGCCCAATACTGGTAATGCGCTGCTGCCCGTCTAACACTTCAAAATTCCCATCCGGAGTTTTATTAAAATAAATTAAGCCGAGCGGATAGCCTTTTATTATAGATTCAATAACAGGGGCTTCTTTTTTCTCGTCTGCATAAATATAGTTCCGCTGATACTCAGGCTGAATGGTTAAGGTTCCCGAAAGACCATATAAGCCTTTGCCTTCGTATTCATTGTATACAAAGCCTTCGCAAATATCCTTTATTGTGATGTCTGTTCTGAGCGTGGTAATCATCTGTAGCCTCCGTAAAGATAACTATAGTAGAAGTTTTTATTATAGTATCACTTATGCCTAATAAGAATTCGTGCATAGAGAACTTGCAAAAAGCCTTTTCTGTTTTCACATGTATACCATGGAAATTTTTCAGGCGGATTATGCTTAAATAGTATGGTCGGCCCATCATTTACTTTATTTCCACTCTGTATAGTTCCGCCCGCATTATGCTGGATTGCGTTTGTATAGTGAAAAGTTCTTAGCAGCATTTTTTCGCTTCTTTCAGGGGCTAAGCCAACTATTTCAAATTGTTCAGGACAGTATTTATCAAGGAAACTAATCGGAACGCCCATTATGCCGCTACATTTTGTGTTTAATAAGGATGCGCGCATAAGTTTCGCGTCCTCCGATTGTAAATCGGTGTCCATAGTTTGGGTTATCCGGTACGTAGCGGTCGAGTCCGATGATTTTAAATTGCTCGGGGCAGTATTTGTCGAGGAAGCTGATGGGGACTCCCATAATGCCGTTACATCTTGTGTTTGGTGACACTCCGGGGCTATGCTGTGCGTTTGCGGTTCGGTCGCGGAGCGGAGCGGAGCGGAGCGGAGCGGAGCTAAATAATTGTGAAGGCTCTATCGCGTTTGTCAAGTAGGTTGTATCATTTTCTTCAACTTTTTTCGTTATTGAGGTTCCTTTACTCTCTCGATAATCACTTGGGATTGCATCGGTAAAGGGAACTTCTATCGCATCGTAATTGTCATATTTTTGATATCCGATTCCTCTAACTTCTTTGTGCTTGCTGAATTTAATATTGTCAGCCATCGTCATGAGATTAAGGGGCTGATGACGGCGTCCGTGATCAAGATTAGTAAACCAGCATACATTACGGAATTTCACCAATCCTGTCTGTTTATCATATACCCCATCGGCATAGTTTCTCGGATCGACTTCCATAATTTTAAAATATGCATTACCGTGATGAAAACCGTTACCAAGCCACATCTTATTATTTTTTATGAGTGGAAACACTTCTTTGTAGGTGATAGCATTCATATTCCCAATAATTAAAAATTGCTTCTCGGTTTCTACAATCCATGTTAAAAATTCGCGGAACAACGAAAATGGGGGATTAGTGATAATGATATCGGCTTCATCCCTGAGCTTTTTTACTTCTTCGCTTCTAAAGTCGCCGTCGCCTTCCATATATGACCATTGTAAATCGTTTATGTCTATTCTACCATCTTTGTTTTCATCAGCGGTAAGGGTGAAGATTTTTCCTTTTATTCGGGTTTTGTTTGCATCAAAAAGCGGACTTTCTGTTTCAAATAAGCTCGGCTGATAGTGCTTATAGGTTTTGCTTTCAACAGCATAACTGGTACTGATAAGTTTTTTTAATCCGAATGCTGCAAAGTTTTGCGCAAAGAATTTAGTAAAATTGCTCCATTCCGGATCGTCGCACGGTAAGAGAATGGTTTTACCCTTGAAAACATCGGGATTATATTCAATGTACGCATTTATCTCTTTTTGAATGTCGGGGTATTGCGTGTAAAACTCATCGTTTTTGGCTGTTTTTGCTGCCGAAAGATTTTGGTTTGCCATTCTATTCAGTATACCGGATTTTATGTTGTTGTCAAAGGTTGAGTTTTCTTCCTTCCTAATTACGGAATTGTTCGAACTTTTGTGCTTTTCCGATTAAACGTACTACATATCATAATGAACACAATTATTCTTATGTTCGGATTTGGAATGGTTGCGCATTTAATAGTATCATTAATAGAAGAAAAGATATTTTTAGCAAAACACGTTCTTCACCTGATGAATCCTACAATCCCCTACCGTCCATCAGCTTATCCCCCAACTCCATCGTCACCCCCGCTTCCCACCTGTTACCGTTCCGTTCAAAAATCGTGATGTTATCAACCGGAAAGTCTTCTACAAGGGTTAGTTCGTTCATAACCTGAAGAGCTTTCGTCATTATGCCTACAGGAATATCCCGATTTGCAACAGTTGCATGAGGCTGGAAAGGCTTTTTGTCTTTTTTAGTACAGCCCGGACAGGCATTCAAAATTGCTTGTACCGTTTTATCACGAAGTTTTGTCCACGCATCACCTGCAACGACGTTTGCAAAAAGAGTTCTATCTCCAAACGCATCAAAGTTATCAATATGAGCAGTAAAACCTAAGCCTTTGGGCAAGACTTCTTTTTCAATCGCGCTGATTAAATCAGCTGTTGAATATTCTTCTTGCAATCTGAACGGAGGGACGAGTGTAACATGGATGGGAGTGCCATGCCCTGACTTGCAGCCGTAAACCTCGTTCATATAACGGCGGCAATCTTCAAGAGTAAGGGTTATATCCTCTGGGAGAAGAACACCAATAAAATGCGTTTGCTGCGGAATGTTGGTTTGTTTCATTCTTAAAATTATAGCAGGGAATCGCGTATCATGCTATTTGTTTTTTTTATATAACTCCTGCCGGCGGCTTTTCTCCGCGCTACGAGAACGGTATAATAGCCGGGTAAGTGCAGAAGTTTGAGTTTTTATGGGAGTGTTTATGCAGCGAATAAGACGTACGTTGTCCGTTAAGCTCATTATGGTATTTTTTCCGGCGATTATGGGGTTTTTGACGTTCGGATTTTTTGTGCTGCGTTATAAGACTGCGCTGGATGCATCGGCGGAGGTACGGAGAACCCTGCACATTACCGCAGCGGGAGTGCAGGCTCTGTGCAGCGGTATTCCTTTTGATGTGCTGACGGCGGATTCTTGTAGAGAAGAGCCGTTTCTGACATTGCAGCAGAAGCTGAACAAACTGCAAGAACAAACAGGTGTGTATAATATCCGACTTATCAGGAACACAGATGGGCAACTGTTCGTTTTGACGGCGACACACGGAGCAGATTCATTTTTTACGCTTACCGCTTCGCCTCAGGAACTTTTGCAAGCTTTTCAAACGAACGCCGTAACCTTTACTGCTTCACCATACACTAATCGGTTCGGGACTGTGCAATCGCTTTTTATGCCGCTTGATAACGCTGATTCCGCAAACCGGTATGTTATTGCGGTCGATTCGGATTATTCCGGGCGGCATGAACAGCTGATGCGCTCAGTATGGTTAACCGTCATTCCGGTATTTTTGTTCTGCATAGTCTGCCTTGCCGTTGTCGTGTTTTTGGTTACGGTTTTCTTTGTGCGTCCGTTAAAGGAATTCCGTAAGAATCTCGACGACATCGGCAGAGGGACCGCAGATTTGAGCATTCGGTTGGAGATAAAGGGCAATGACGAAATTTCAGACACCGCGCACACCTTCAACAATTTTATTGCGCATCTGAATACGATGATTGCCGACTTAAAGGCAAATGCGTCGCAGACATATCTTGTGGAACAAAAACTCTTTGCCGCATCGCAGGGAACGGCAGCCTCCATCAACCAAATCCGCAGCAATACTGCGGCAATTTCAAAATCGGCGGAGCTGCTGAAACAAGATTCCGGCGATACAAACGAGCTGAGCGAAAATGTTTCCGGCATCGCGCAAGATCTCGTGGAAGCTATTCGGCATCAAACGCAGGCGAGCGCATCATCAGCAGAGGCGGCAGACGAGATGATTAAAAGCTTTTCCATTATTGCGGAAGAAATCGGCCGGCTTGAAGCGTTTTCCGAATCGCTGGAAACCAAATCAGAATCGGGGATTCTCCGTATGGATGAAACGGAAAAAGTGGTAACGGACATCAACACGCGCATTCATGCAATCGATTCGTTTGTCAAAATGATTGACGATATTGCGGAAAAAACCAATATGCTTGCAATGAATGCCGCGATTGAATCGGCACACGCCGGCGAATACGGCAAGGGCTTTTCGGTTGTTGCAGAGGAGATCCGCAAACTTGCCGACGATGCAAAAAAGAACGCCGAAGCCATTGCGCATTCCCTCAAAGACATCATCGACCGGACACAGGCAGCTGCACTCATCACCGAGGAGACAAAGCGCTCTTTTGCGGACATCGATAGCGACGTGCATCAAACGGGGAAGGCCTTTGTTTCCATGCGGGAACAAATTGCAACCGTGTCAGGAGCAGCGGATGCCATTCAGCAAGCCGTCCTCAATCTACGCCGTCAGCAAGAGCTGGTTACTTCGAGTGCGCAGACGCTCGGCGGCGTTTCGTCGGAGCTTGCCAGCACCGGCGGCAAAATCGAAAGTCTTGCAGCACAAGTCAACACCGGCATAACCGAAATCCTTACCGGTATGGACGAAATCTCCGGCGCCGAGCACATTGTCATCCAAGAAGCCGAAAGCCTCAACGAAATAATCGGCTCAGTCAAAAATCAAATCGATAAGTTTAAAACATCGGCGGAGACAGAGCAGGCAAACATATCTTCAACCTGATGTGCTTTTAGTTCGGCAAAGAATGATGCTAATAGTTGGTAATCGGTGCTATTGATAACAAACAGCGGTTTCTCGGAAGGGTCGGCCTTTGTATCAAAATATACTTCCAACTCAGTCAGCGAATCGTTAAGCGTAATAGCGAGCTGGATATGTACGGCGTCTATTCCGGTAGATAGTATCAGCTGCCGGATACCGTGTACTTCGGTTATTTCGCTATAACTTGATCCAATCCGTTGCTCAGGCTCTTCAAGTGCTTCCATGTGTTCTTTAAATGATCGAGGCGTCAGCGTGAGCGATTCTGTTTTTGCATTAGTACCGAAAATATTCCGCGCAGTTTCAGTAAATACTTTCGCAATTTCTTTTTTACGCGGTTTCGGCTTTTTATATTTGTATCCGTCATATTCACGTGTTATTTCGATGATCTCGTAATAGGAATTGCTATAACACGTCCAGTATTCATAAAGCGCACATATAAATTTAGGCAATAACGTATACTGCCCCAGCGGAACGGTATAAGATGTATCATATATTTTATTGTCTTGCTCATCCCATTCGTCAAAAAACAAACAGAGTTCCAATTCCGTATTGTTATCTTTGAGTAATACATCTACGTTGATATGAAAGCCGCGCCAATTATCTATTGTTGTTTCATCTTTATTCTGGATTTGGAACCAATACGAAACACAGCAGGGCTTTTCCGGTACTGTAATTTCCTCCGTTTTCCCCGTCGTTGAAGTATCACGATAAGACCCCTCCAGATTTAAACTAAAAGAATAAAATTTATCTGCAGGTTCATTCGGATTCAACAAATCCCGCAGGTTATCAAGCGGCGTAGTATTCTCTGTGTTCTTATCTGCGTTTGCAGCTGAATTATGATAAAAAATCATACTGTCGAACATTCTTGCAAAAGCCTCTTTCTTTTGCTCGCTAACTTCCTCTATACAATATCGAAAGACTTCGGTATGAAAAGTTTTTACTTCCGCCACTATGTGCTCCGGCGACTGATAAGTAAGCGTTCTCTCTTTTACATAATTATGTACTGCATACGCAAAATCGCAAAACTTTTGATATGCATTCACCGGCAGCGTAAACAGAACATCCTCTCCTTTACGGAAAAGATCAAGATACACTTCCATCTGAGTGCCGTCATCGGAAAGTACAATGCCGAATTGTACCTCAGGATAATCCGTACTCGAACGGGACGAAACGGAAATCTGATCTTTCGGATAGATCTCCGGATCATATTCTTTCGTATTGAATTCCATACAATACCAACTTGGTTTTTCCCTATTTTCTTTATTTTGCCTTAAAGTAGAAAAATAATCATTTAATTTTTTACACAGCACTTCAAGTGTTTCGCATTTAGTCAATTCAGTATCTGACAATGGTAATACATCTGCAAAGAATTTCTTGCCGTACTCTTGTATCAAATTTCGATAAGAGGTTTTTAGATGATTATCAACTTCGATCTTCTGTTCACGCAAGTTTTTAAGGCGCTCGTATTCTTCACTGTTCCTATAACTATAGGAAGTTGTTCTAAACAACCTGTGTTCAATGATTACATATTCCTGCATTTTTTCGAAAATAATCTTCAAAGGTTCTTTTGTCCAACAGTTTTGTTCTAAATGATAGCAGTCTGCGGTAACTGAATATATCGGAGTAAGATTATCTTTCGACTTTACATCGAGAAATACTTCTATGCGTAAGCCGTCATTACTGAGCGCAAATGCAATTTGGCATTTAAGATGATAGCACCATACATAAAACACCTTCTGCTTAAATGTATCGATTTCAATAAGCTTTTGATACCGTTCAGCACGAAATCTATTATTATAAAAAGAGAAATCATCAGAAGAATCGTTCGGATTGAATAAACGTAAATCCTCCTCTGTCTTGCGGAGTTTTTTACGGGCAAAATTATTCCATCGTTCCGTTATTCGTTTTTTATAACTTTCACGGATTATGCTATGGTTGGTTTCTATCGATTTAAGTTCAAATAATTGTTTGGCATCGTCAATAATGCCGTGCATATTCCGTAGATATTGAGGCAGTTTCTCAAAATTACCGTTATAGAGATGAATAATTGCACTTACCGGTAGCGATTGCCATTGCTTCATATTTCTTGACTGTATGTTTTCGGATAGTTGATAATGAAAAACACTATAAGGATGCGGCAGTAAGTCTCTTAATTGAGAGCCGGAATGTCTGTTTGATCGCCATGCTTGGATAAAATCGGCTGTCTTTTTCCAACGTTTTTGCTCATCTTCCGTACAAAAGAAGAGAAGCGGCGTATCATCGGTTTGGTCGGCATCGCGTTTTGCCAAGTGCAGTGTAACATATATCAAATATATCAGTAATTCAAAATTAAGTTTTTCCATCCAGTCTGACTGTCCGGTAAACATGATTTCAAGGAATTCTTTTACCTCCGTATAAAATTCCTTACCGAAATCTTCAAAAAGGTTAAATTGAATAACATCATCATCCATCGAAATATTTCCCTTGGAATCAAATACGGCATCCCAGCTTTTATTGGAGCTGTCAGGAAAGAGAATAAGGCAAATGGCTGAAAAAATATGTTCAAGCTTCTGCTGCAAGAACGGAACTGCAATACTATCCGACAGCTGTTGTTCTTTAATACGTTCAAGGTACTGTTTTATATCATAGAGCGCATACAAAAGACGCTTGGGTTTTTCAAGTACTGCGCCTACTGCATGATGAAGGGAAAAATGAGTTTCCATATTTCTATCTGCAGAATAGAAAAAATGATTTTCGATGCAGCTCTTATTTAAATTTCGATATTTTTGTTCGTCTGTGTATTTCTG
>NZ_CALHGC010000150.1 GCF_938029485.1 uncultured Treponema sp.
ACTAAAAGACCGGTTTGAGCAGCTCAGTACCTTGCAGCTTCTTTCCGATGAGGTTGACGGTAACGATGCATTTTTAACTATTCATGCAGGAGCAGGCGGTACGGAAGCCTGTGATTGGGCGCAGATGCTTACCCGCATGTATATCCGCTGGGCGGAACGCCGCGGTTTTTCCGTTGAAACGCTCGACGAATTGGAAGCCGATGAAGGTTTAAAATCCATCACGTTACAGATAAGCGGCGATTATACTTACGGTTTTTTAAAGGCGGAAACAGGCGTACATCGGCTCATCCGGATAAGCCCGTTTGATGCGAACGCCCGCAGGCATACTTCTTTTTCTTCCGTCTATGTGTTTCCCGTGCTGGACGACACCATCGAGGTGAATATCAGGCCGGAAGATTTACGAGTGGATACCTACCGTGCAGGCGGAGCCGGTGGACAGCATGTTAATAAAACCGACTCTGCAGTACGGCTGACGCATCTGCCCACCGGTATTGTGGTAGCGTGCCAAAACGAGCGCAGTCAAATCTCCAACCGAGCGACCGCTATGCGTATGCTGAAAGCGCGGCTCTATGAATACTATCGTAATGAAAAAGAAAAAGAGAATACGAAATTTGCCGCCGAAAAAAAAGGTATTTCATGGGGAAATCAAATCAGATCGTATATCTTTCAGCCTTATACCATGGTAAAAGACCATCGTACAAAATATGAAACGGGCAATATCCAAGCCGTTATGGATGGCGATATAGATGGTTTTATCGAAGACTTTTTGAAAAAACAATGGGCAAACCAGCTGATGGAGGAGGACAGCTCGGAATGAAGATAAAACGGCTCTGTGTCGCGTTGGTAGCGGTTGCTGTTGCGCTGTGCATCTTCGGTCAAACAAAAGGGGAAGAACCCGTATGGTCGATTACGGCGGCAAAATTCACGCTTACCGATGTACCTGAACTATATGCCTCATATTCGACGGCATTGCCTGCGATGCTGAACCTTTTTTGTTCCATACCTGCAAACAGGTTAGTAACTCCTAATGAAAAAAAGGCACGGCGGCTGCCGGATTATATTTCAAAAAAACTTACGCTTATCCGCGAGCGGGCATTGTTAATTGCAGAACGGGATTCATTGTATCTTGCGGTTATTTCGGAAAAAGAGAAGATAAAGCGGACATCCGCACTTAATAAAAAAATCACGGCGAAGGAAACCGATATTCAAAAAGCTCAAAAGAAAATCGATGAACTTTTGAATGATACTTCTTTTACCGCCGAAACGCTCCCCGTTACGGTATGGAAGGACGGACAACAGGTGTTTGATTTGCCGGAGTACGCGAACATCCCGCAAACGCTTAAAGCCGAGCATATCTCTGCAGTTATTAACGGTTCGGTACAAGACTTGGCGGGCTATATGTACGTGTCGATTGTGGTGACTACCGGTTTACCGGGTATGCCCGAGTACCGGTTTAGTGAGGCAGGGCCGTATCAATCGATCGAAGCAATCGCCCGGTCATTAGCCTCACAAATTATGACGGCAATAAAAAACACACAGCCGGTACGAGTGTCGATTACCGTCGAACCGGAAAATGCGGAAGTATACTTGGATAGCGAACGGCTGCAAGTCGGAGAAAAACCTGCCTATGTATATGAAGGGCGCCATCGGCTTGAAGTAATTGCTTCAGGGTATGACTCAGCCGGTAAGATCATCGAAGCTCAAGCAGGGAAAGATTATCTGCTTAAAATAAAGCTGAAAAAAGAAGCACTCATTTCCGTCGGTTTTCGTTTTACAAAACCTGTTGCAGACGTGTTTTTGCACACGCAATATTTTTCGGGTATGCCGTTTGAAGCCGACATACCGGCGGAGAAAACTACTGCCGTGAGTTTTTCGTATGGAGATGTAAAAACGTATGTCGTACTCCGGCCTCAGAATTTTATGAGGCAAGGGCTGACAAAATATCAGCTCCAGGCTTCGCTTAATCGAGAAAACACAAAGGCACGGATCGACCGGAGGCGGAATCAAGGTCTCCCGCATATGGATTCTCTTTAAGTCCATCAAGAAGGAGATGCACCTCTACCTGCATCCCAGG
>NZ_CALHGC010000151.1 GCF_938029485.1 uncultured Treponema sp.
ACTATGTGCTCCAGTGTAAGTTCCACTCCGCCACTTATTTTAAAGATACGCCCATGATTGGATACGTCTATTGTACGGACGGTCGTATCATTTGAACGTATTATCAGTTTTTTGCCGTTCGATGCGGTTATTTCACAATCGCCGTCAGAATAGCTCAAATCATTATTAATATCGATTTGTATTTCCGTACTACTGTTAGGGGCGTTTTGTATGACGTTTTTAAGCTCTTTGTAGGAGGTAATAGAGTTTTTTACCGCAATATGCAGTATGGTGAATGGTCCGTCTAGTCCGCCTGCTACAGCCCATACTTTGAGCCTATGTGTTCCTGCCGTTAATGCTATCTCGTCTCCTGTCTGTTCGGGGGCCGTATCAACTTGATACTTTACCGTTACACTGCTGTCGGCGCCATCACGCGCAGTAAGCGCAAGCTTCGCCGTACCGCTTTTGTTGTAAATAATCAGTGCATTTAGGGCAGCATTGTAGTTTCCGGCGTAGGGTATGATGTCTTCGGTAACATAGCCGTTAGCTGCTGCGGAAATACTGTGCAAAGCGTTATCCGCGCCGTTAAAATCCTGTTTTATTTTAAGGACAGGAACTTCCTGCCGTACCAGTTTAACAAAGAATGTTTTTTCATCGCTGTCGGTATAGCCGGTTGCGCTTGCTTTCAAGGTAATTTTGTATAGAGCTTCATTTTCGCTTGTTTCAAGCGCCGGCAAGTTTACGGTAACGGGCGTTGTGCCGCTTACCGTAAATGCCGGATTCCAGCCGGCGCCGTTTTTCTTTTCGACCGTTCCCGTTATACCGGTGCCGACTGATGTGTGTGCTGCTAAGGGTTTGACGCTCATGCCGGGGAAGACTTTGGGATTGGTCTCCGTTGCTCCCTCCGATGTCGGCGTTTGCCCTATTTGGATTGAACCGTCAAGTAATTGCACTGTGTTCAGTTTATTTTTTTGAGTGTTTGCCCGTATTGCGGAACGTAAGCCCTGCTCATCTTTTATGCATACTTCGTATGCTGTTTCAGGGCCGCCGACTTTTACATTGGTCTTTAAGCGCAAAATCCAGTCTTGTGTGGTCGACCCCGGAAGCGTGGAACTGTCCAACGAGGATACCGCACTTGCCGCTAAAAGGTTTGCGTCCGTTGCAAACTCCGCACCGGCTATGCTCAAAGTAATGGGGGGAAGTGTTACACCGCCTGCCGTAACGTCCAGCGTATTGATGTCTTTGTGTACACGCTCCGTACCTATCATTTTGCCCATATCTTTTACGCGGAATAAAAGCACATAGTATTCGTCGGGGCCGACTGATGTTTTTCCGATTCCCGCATACTCTAAAACAGGGGCTGTATTGACCTTTAAATTTAAGCTGAACTTCTTGTGGAATGCCCTGCCGTCTGTAGAAATAAGGCTGATTTCCGGCCCTATGCCGCCGTTACTCCACTCGTGAGCTTTTAAAAAGGTGTTTTTGTATGTGAGCGTAAGCGTATCGCCTGCCGTTTGCCGTAAGGTGTAGTCCGTGCCGTATGCCGGCTGCGGATTAAGATGCGGAAATCCGATAACCTTCCCCGCATCGGCGGTGGAGACGGGCGTAACGAGCGTAAAGTTTTTGGGATTGCGCAGTTTAATCGTAACCGTTACATCGTCGGCCGATGGTATGTACAATGTGCCGTCAATCGTTTGAAACGGCTTATCGATGCTGTAGTCCACCGGCGAAACTTCCGACGCCCAATAACTTAAGAAGTCGTCTATATCTGCAGTAAATTGCTTACAGGATGTAAACAAAAAGGCTAAAAATATTCCGGTTATAATGGCATAAACTTTACGCATACGTTCCTCCGTTTTTAGGATAAGGGGAGATTCCTTGTTATAAAAAAGATGTATGGATTATGCAAGGCGCCTTTCGGCGTATCAAGTTCTTTTCGCATTCTTATATATTTTTTTATAGAGTCTGAAATATGATGATAATGATAACGAGAAACCGGCCGTATCATAGTTCCAGTATGTCCTATTTTTATGGAAATGACAAGCTCGATTGATATTTTTTATCGGATTGTGTAAACCCGTTAAAATGAGTATAGTCCTTCCATGCTTGAACTTTTAGCGCTTTGCGCAGTCGGCGCCGAACCGATCCTTTCAAATGAATTAAAACTGTTAAACTTTAAACCGGTAAACCGGTTACCCGGACGTGTTTTTTTTACGCCTGCAGCGGCGGAACCGGATGTGGTGAGCATCATGCGTGCAAACTTTTATCTCCGCACCGCCGACAGGATGTATCTTGTCCTCAAAGAATTTTCGGCGGATAATTTTGACACGCTGTATGACACCGTTGCCGCAGTAGACTGGCAGCGTTTTTTTTCCAAGGATTCTAAGATAACGGTCGATAAGGTGAGAACCTTTAAAAGCAAGCTCGCTTCCGAACATGCGGTACAGCGGGCTGTCCATAAGGCGGTATGCTCGGCGCTTTGTTCTGCGTGGAAGATGGATGTGTTACCGGAAACGGGGAGAGAGTACACGATACGCATATATATGGAACATAACCGCGTATATCTGCTGCTCGACCTTTCGGGGGAACCTCTGCACCGGCGGGGATACCGTTTAAGCGGAGGAGCCGCGCCGATGAGGGAAACGCTGGCAGCTGTTTTGTTGCAGTGTATGCAATGGAAACGGAAGCTGCCGCTGCACGACGCTTTTTGCGGTTCGGGCACTATCCCGATCGAAGCGGTGTGGTATGCCTATAATATTCCGCCCGGGATCGGCCGCAGCTTTGCGTTTGAAACCTTTGCGTGCTATGCCTCTAAAAAAGACCGGCAGCTTATTGAAGAAGAACGCCGGAGCGGCGCGCTCAATATCCGCACGGATTGCTTGGTGCGGGTAAGCGGTTCCGACAACGATCCGGAGGCGGTGCGGCTTGCGCAGACCAATGCGGAGCGCGCCTGTATGCTGGCGGGCAAAGCCCTGCAGCGGATTGGAAAAGATAACCGTATCCCGCGCCCCGAATTTATCCAAGCCGATTTTAGCGAGCTTGCTGCGCCGTATCCCCAAGGGGTGCTCCTTTCCAATCCGCCTTACGGAGACCGCCTCGGCGATGAACAGGAAGCAACCACACTCTACGAAAAAATGACGGCTATTCCGCACGAGTTTGATAA
>NZ_CALHGC010000152.1 GCF_938029485.1 uncultured Treponema sp.
GCTTGCCCCTTTAATCACTGCGTTTTTCATAATACATCCTTATTGATAAGATATTGAACCACCTCAAAAAATTTTAATTTTTAGAAGGTGCTCAGTTAGAAAAATACCGTCTCATATCGATACACGGTTTTTCCTATAATATGGTAGCATTAACTTATTTTCATAGCCTACACGTTGGAATTGCGCTTGTCAAGCATTCATTTGTCTTCATTTGAAACAGGGGTAGTTACCTCGGAAATATTTTAAATGTTTACCCTGACATTTTTTCAATGGATTTGACGGAAAAGCAAAAATTTTTTATATTACTTCCAGAAAATAGGAATAAATCCTATAATTGAAAAGTTTCTTTAATGTTTTAATGTATTGAAGAAAGAGGAGGAACTATGACAGTTACTGTTGATGAAAAAGCAAGAGCTTTTCTTGCAAAACACAATGAAACCAGCGTGTATACCTATTTAGGCGGATGCCGTACGTGAGGCGGCGTCGTACCTCAACCGGCCGTGTTTGCCGGTTCGCCTGATTCGCTCGATGACTACGATACCTTTAATGCAGACGGTATTACCGTCTATGTACGCAAGGGCACTCAAACTGAAAACGGCACACTGACCGTTACAGTGGTTAAGATGCTGTGGATGGATTCTTTAGCAGTAGAAGGGATGGCGTATTAGCCGCTGAGATTATCCCCGCAGGATGAACACCTCCAACAATTGATTTTAAAGCTCTTTTGAAAATCGATTGTTGGGGTTACCGATATGTCTTAAACGGAAGAAAATAAGCTGAAAGCCTGCAATAATTTATAAACATTATCAGGGAGCGCGGTTTTTGCCTAACACTGTGAGTTCCGTGATACCGGCGTCTGATTTATAGACATTGTATATGAAAAGCAATAAAATACCGGCTATTAGGATAGCGGCGTTATATACTGGTTTTATAATCCTATTTTTATAGATAATATGCTATCTATTATGCCGGTCTATCCTAATAGAGGAGTTTTTATGAAGGTTGTTATTGCCGGCTCAGGTGCTATGGGCTGCAGTTTCGGTTTTATGCTGCAAAAAAGCGGTAATGATGTAACACTGCTGGACGGTTGGCAGGATAATATCGATGCAATTAGAAAAAACGGTTTGCACTTGCAAGACGGTACTGCGGAACTATCAACAAAGATCGATGTTTATAAGCCGGAAGAGTTTAAGGGCGCTGCCGATTTTGTTATCGTGTTTACAAAATCGATGCAGTTGGAACATATGCTGAGCAGTATTAAACATGTTCTGCGGGATGATACAAAGATCCTCTGTCTTTTGAATGGACTCGGTCATACTGAAACACTGAAAAAGTTTATCGCTCCTAAAAATATTTTTATGGGTGTTACCGTAGTAACTGCCGGTATGAAGGGGCCGGGAAGTGCAGTGTTGTCAAGTCATGGAAAAACAGAAATTCAGAATATTGTATTGGAAGGTAAAGCCGGTGCGGAGGTCATTGTAGAAGCGCTTAATAAAGCAACAATGCCTGCCGTTTATTCCGACAATATTTTATGGTCTATTTGGCGGAAGGCTGCACTCAATGGAGCAATGAACAGCACCTGCACAATTATGGAATGCAATATGCTGGAGCTTGGCGGTATCGTAGGTTGTAAAGATATGATGCGCTGTATTATCTCCGAATTTGCCGCAATAGCAAAAACACAAGGGGTTACATTGGATATCGACTCCGTAACTGACTACGTTTACGGGTTTACGCAGCCGGACTTTGTCGGGGCAAAGCACTATCCTTCGATGCATCAGGATCTGATCAAAAATCACCGTTTAACCGAAATTGATTTCTTAAATGGTTATATTTCCCGTAAAGGTAAAGAACTGCATATCCCTACACCGTATTGTGATCTTATTACCACTTTTGTACACGGCAAAGAGAAATTATTCGGGTTATAAGGTTTTATCGCGTCTGGAGCAGTACGCCATGTAGACGGTATTGTTAAACTTGTCGGTATCGGCGACTTAATCAATGTGATGATTATTGTTGCGCTGGCAGCCCTTTTTACGCTGTGGTTGGGTAACAAGCTCGGCTCGCTTACGATTATTGTGCAGCCGATTATTGTCGCAGGCGGGCTGGGAGCATTGGGGCTCTTTATCTTGCCGTATGTAGCAGAGGTAAGCGCTGCAATCGGCCGCGGTATTAACTCGTTTACCGTGCTGCAGCCGGTATTGATGTGTATTCTTATTGCCGCATCTTTCTCTATTGTTATTATCTCACCTATTTCGACGGTGGCAATCGGTATTGCGATTGGACTTGCAGGGTTGGCATCCGGGGCTGCAAACTTGGGTGTTGCTGCTTGTACTGCCGTACTTATTGTAGGATCGTGGCGTGTAAATAAGGCTGGAATTACCGCAGCTATTGCCCTCGGCGGTATGAAGCTGATGATTCCAAACCTTGTGCGTTACCCTATTATGGCATTGCCGGTTGTATTAACGGCCGCTGCATCAGGGATCGCAGGGCGTTTTCTAGGTATTATGGGCGATAAGGTGAGTGCCGGTTTTGGTATTGCAGGGCTTGTCGGTCCGATTAAGGCATACGAGCTATTAAGCGGATCTCCCGCTGTGCGGATTGGTGCATTGCTGATTGCATACTTAGTTGTACCGTTCGGCTGTGCTTTGCTGCTGCATATTTTGTTTACAAAAATAATTAAACTCTATAAGCCGGAAATTTATAAATCCGAAGCGGTGTAGGTATTTAACGTCATGTATGGCAACTGTATCGGATATTTCCGGTGCAGTTGCCGTATTAAGACGGAATATCTTTATGTAAGAATATCATATCATTAGAATCAACAACCCCGACGCAGAGCGTTGCCGAAAAACGGCAGGTATTAAACCCTCGCACGAATAAAAGCAAAATAAAATATCGCAGTAAAGAAATAGAAAATTGCAATAATATAAAAAAACAAAGCGGAAGGGATAAATGCGGAAGCGGCTGCCCCGGCGGAAAAATATATGATACCGGACAGATAGTGTACAGTGCGCTGTAGTTCTTGCCGCTTTCCACGGATGACTTTTCCCATCGCGAGTCCCGCATCCGTTAAATAGCCGCTAAAATGCGAGGTGCGTATCAATATACCATTATATGGAATGAACATACCGTTTTGTATGCCAAGTATCACGCATGTTATGGAAAGGACAATACGTAGTGACGGCCTTATAACGGCGATCGCGAAAAACACTGTTGAGAAAACCAATAAAAGAATACCGTAGCGTTTTGAGAATGTGCAATCACTCTTATGAAAAAGCATACCGGAGATACATGCGCCGATATAAAAAGAAAGAATAAGCAATAAAAAGGCAGCGGCCTCCGCAATCGCTCCTTTGGAAAGAGTCAGCGCTACACGAGTAATAGTACCGGTGTGATGGCTGACCGCCGTACCGGCTATAATAAAAAATACGCCATTCAGAAACCCTGCGATAAAGGTTAGCAGATGTATTAATATCATTAGAATAAGATTGTGTCTTTTATTCACTTGAATACTATAATCCGATTTTGATAAAAAAGCTACGTGATTCATTATTCGAAAAGTGATATAGTACCGGCAGAGGCGATAGTGATTATCCTTGAAGTACAGGACATCTGTAAATATTACGGCACAGGAAAGAAGCGGCAAACCGGCTGCGAACACATCAGTTTTACCGCGGAAGCTGGAGGTATTTACTCCCTGCTCGGATTAAACGGAGCGGGGAAAAGTACGGTATTGAACAGCATTAGCGGGTACCGCCTGCCCTCTTCCGGAGACGTATCGATTTGCGGATACTCCATTTTGAACGAACCGATCGAAGCTAAACGGAATATCGGGATTTTGTATGAGCAAAACCCGCTCTATGATTCGATGACGGTGCGGGAGTTCTTGCTTTTTACGCTGCAAATGCGCGGCTTCGGTAATGCCATGCAGCAAGACCTGCTTGACGAGGCGGTTGAGTTTACCGATTTGCAAGAGGTATACGCCAAACGGATTAAAGAGCTGTCAAAGGGATACCGGCAGCGGGTAGGGCTTGCGCAAGCGATTATCCATCACCCCCGCCTCGTCCTCTTGGACGAACCCGCATCCGGCCTTGATCCGTTCCAGCTGAAAGACTTTGAAAAAAAGATACTCGCGCTATCCACGTATGCCGCGGTCATCCTTTGCACCCATCAGCTTGAACTTGCCGGACGGATATGTTCACAGCATATTCTGCTCCACAAAGGACGGCAGATTGCCGGAGGAACACGGGCGGAACTCGCCGAGCGTTTATACGAGGACTTCGGCATTGAAGAAGATGCCGCTTCCGATACGCTTTTGTTCAAGACCTTTGAACAATACGCCGGAGTTACCACCCGCGAGTTCCGTGAATCTGCCGCTTCCGAAGCCGCGGGACGGAAGCGCTCATATTCGGAAACGCCATCATCTGCGGCAGGTGCCGAACAATCGGAAGCCGGTAAGCGGGGGCGGCGATGAATCGATTCCCGGCGTTTAAGGCGCTTTTTAACAAGGAGCTACATGCGCTCATATACAGCCCCGCGCTGTATGCGGCGGCGCTCGTGCTTTACCTCGGAGCGGCGCTTCCGTTCGTGGGTTCAGGGTACTGGTTTTCGGCAGGGCTTTCGGACTTCCGCACCTTTTTCCTCAATCTGCCGTTCCTGTTCTGTATTGTCATTCCCCTGCTTGCGATGAACAGCTGGGCTGACGAAAAAAAGCACGGCACCGACCGGCTCCTTGCCGCCTATCCGGTGGATAAACGCCTGCTTGCCGCGGCAAAATATGCAGCCCTGCTCGTCTGTTTTGCAGGAGCCGCCACGCTTACGATGGGGATTCCGCTCTCGGTTATTCCGCTTGTCTATTTTGACTTTTTTCCGTTTTTTCTTTCATATTGCGCCGTCCTCTTCTTCGGCGCAGCCTTTACCGCATGGTCGCTCGCACTTTCAAATATCTCTGCGCATACCGCCGTCAGCTTTTTGCTCAGCTTTTTTACCGGCATCTTTTTTACCGCAAGCCATGTGCTTGCTCAAGTTTTGCCGCTCCCGTCAGCCATTGTAAAAATACTGCGCTATTGCTCTTTTACGCTTCATTTTGAATCGGCTGCGCGCGGTATTTTCGACACCCGTGATTTCTTCTTCTATATATTGCTCATCGTCGCGGCGCAGGGGCTTTCGGTCTTTTTACTGTACGTTCAGGAGGAAAGCCGATGAAAACAAAATTGATAAGCATAAAAATGCGCAGCGTAAAAGAGTACCGTATTCAAGCCCTGCTGTTGGGCGCCATCGTAGTAACGGCAGCGTTGCTCTCACAGCGGCTCTATACCCGGCTTGATATGACACAACAGCACACCTATTCGCTTTCAACCTATACCCGATCGATACTGAACAGCCTCGAAGGGACGGTAACAATCACGTGGTTCCGCTCGTATAATATTGACGGGTATCTGCCGTCGCTGCAATATGTTGAAGATATCCTCGCAGAATATCAGCGTACTGCGGGCGGACGCTGTCTCGTGCTCTACAAGGATACGGAGAAGCTTTCCCCGCAGCAGCTGAATCAGCTCGGCATTGTCGCTCGGCAAATTGAACGGAACAGCAATAATACGCAGGTACTGCAAAACCTCTACTCGGGACTGCTCTGCGAATATCGCGGGGAGAGCAGGGTAATTCCGTTTCTCTCCGATATCTACACCCTTGAAGCTGATATTGCGCGTTTCATTACCGAGATGAATCAGGATGCGCAGGGAAGAAAACTCGACCGTTCCGTCTATGTTGCGCTTCCCGAAGGCGGCACAGAAAACGGTGCAGCGGGCAATTATAAGTATGTACTGCCGTGGCTT
>NZ_CALHGC010000153.1 GCF_938029485.1 uncultured Treponema sp.
CGGCGTTGCTGCACAAAAATAAATGCTCAACGTACAACAAGTACGTCTCCGCTTTATTTTTGTTCGCGCCTTGTATCTGTACTGTCTATTTCAAAAAACTTACGAAACAGTCTCATTATTCTGCGCTATGTGATCCACGAGTCTGATGCGTTTAAGCAATAAAGGGTTAGTTGCCGATACTTGTGCAGAGGCTTATTGTTATGAATATGAAACTGAAAATCGGGATCTTATCGGGCATACTGATGCTATTACTGCTCATCGCTGCCGGAACTTTTGTGCAAATGTCAAAACCGGCGGACGTATTGGAACACCGGATTATACAGCTTGCAAGTTATGAACGTAATATGCTCTATGTGCGCGGAACCGTTTACCGCTATGGTACTGCCGGTGTGCATATACCCGCCGCTGTCATCAGCGCCTTAAGCCGACATGAATCGACATTGGCCGATGTGGAATATACGACAGAAAAATATATGAAAAAAGATACTGCACTGCGAAATGCTCTTTCAACGTATTTTACGTCCGCCCGTTCATTAAATACGGAATATACTAATCTTATCAACGATTATAATCAACTTGGCGCTGCCAATCCGAAACCTTTTGATGGAGCGAAACTGGAAGTAATTGAAAAGCTTATCGCCGTTCATATTAATGATTTTGAAGCGGTGTATAACGCATTACATAACGCTGCCGTTTATTATCGAAAGCAAGCGGTAATTCTTTCGGGTGTATTGATTTCGCTAACGTGGCTGTTAGGACTCTTTGTGACATGGGCATTGGCACAGACTATTTATACTATATTGCTTGCCCGTAATGCAAAAAAACGGATTGTGCTTAAAGCGTGGCCGAAAATCGGCGGATTGACCGGCGTATTACCGCAGGCGGAAGCCGGTACCGAAGCATCCGGTTACCGGACGGAACAATCGGCACACCTGCTAGCATCGGGTTCCAAATTCGGCAGCGGTAAAACGGGCGGATTGTATACAACGGGAGTAGCGAATAGCGGCGCCGGTATGGAGAACAGAATCCATTTGAATACACAGGCCGGTACAAAGGATACGGTTTTTGCTGAAAAGCAGACGGCTCTTATCGAACGGAATACTCAATTGGAACAAGATATTGCCGATCTGCAGCGCAGCTATGATTCATTGGAAAAGAAGCATACCGATTTACAGACAACATATAAGAATATGCAGACGGCAGCCGAGAAAGAAAGTGCCGGTTATCATCAATCGGCTGCTCAGTTGAAAGAAGTTCTCTCTTCCGTACAGCAAACGGCCGAAACCCACCGTACCGATTCCGAAACAGCAAAAAAATTAGTAGAAACGTTTAAAACCGGCCATGAGCTGTTCAAAACAACCCACGATCATATGCAGTTTATCATCAAAAATGTTTCGAAAATTCAGGAAATGTCCGAAATTATCGAAAATATCGCGGAACAAACGAAAATGCTCAGCATGAATGCCGCAATTGAAGCGGCGCATGCAGGGGAGGCCGGTAAGGGATTTGCCGTTGTCGCGGAAGAATTGGGTCGGCTCGCCGCTGCCGCATTGGAAAGTTCCCATGATATAGGCGGAACGATAAAGCAGGTAGTAACGGTTATCACCGGCATTGGAACCACCGGTGATGAACTGGATCAGGCTTTTGAGAAAATTCATCTGCAAACGGATGCCATCTATACATCGTTGGTAGATTTTTCATCAAAAATTGAGAAAACCGGCGATGAGGCAAAAAATGTTTTAATACACTTTTCTACTTTAGCATAACTGCTTTTGAAGAACGCTGAGCAGGAGCGCGCCTTACAGCTCTGTCGGTTTTTGAGGTTTTTTATAGGGATGCTCTATAGCTGCATACCATTTAAAAGTGCTTTAAGTGCCGAAAGTTCTTCTGCAGTGAGCGTAACGCCCTTTCCCATTTTCTCGTGATCGGGCGACCAGCTGCGGAGATCGTATTTGGGGCTGCGTCCGTTCCATGCAACCGAATTTAATTCCATCGTCCATCCGCTTTTAGAACTAGAAAGAACCCCGTGTTTTTGTGTAATTTCATAGCTGAATTCATCCGCCATACCTACCTCCAAGGTTTATTGAGTAAACGCATTATAAAATTTTAAGCGTTTGCTTTCATTTCTACACAAAATTTTGAACAAAATTTTGCATATTTTTTCAGGGTAAGGGCAAATGCATCAGATAAATAGATAAAAATCGCAGAATGAGGAGGCCGGGCAACCATTTGGGCCGCAATGCGGCGAAATTCTGGTTGAACAGCCTATATATTCTGCGGGCGTACTGTAAAAGCTGATGCATTTGCCCTGCGAAACGAGGCACTATGGATACCGACGATTTAAATACCAACGAACACATTCACTCAGCAGAAGGGCGCAAGATGCCGCCCGCCCCTGATACCGATACGGTGCAAACCTCTCCGCATACCGGAAAAAAGCGGAAGAAGAGTAGATTTTTAAAAAAAGCCGGTATCTTTCTCCTCGTCCTTATTCTGATTATCCTGCTTCCGCTGGCCGGATTAATCGGATATTCATTGATAAACCGGACGAATCCTGCGCGGCATATTGCCGACGGATATTACGCTGCGGTTACCATTCGGTCTGCAAGCGATACGCTGCAAAAAGGACTGTACCTCAGCGCCGTCGATTCACTTCTTTCTTCGCCCGAAACGGCGGCTTTACAGGGCAATCTCCGCGCGCTGCGGTCGAATACGGCACTCCAATCGGGCTGGTTCAAGCGGCTGCTGAACGTCCCCATTAACATCGCAGCTTATGAGGGGGGTAACGCAGCAATTATTGCGGATATCGGTATCCGCTCTGCCGCCGTTCAGCTGCTTCCCCTTATTAGCGCCGTTAAGCCGGAACTGCTTGATTCGGTACCGAACCTTTCGCAAACCGAATTTGACATCAACGGCAGTACAAAAAAAGGGTTTCTTTTTGAACTGACCCAAGATCAGACTCTCTACATCTGTTTTTATAAAAATCTTATGGTTGCCGCAACCTCGGAGAGTTTGCTGTATTCCTGTTTGGCCGAAAATTCCGAAGCGAGCGGAAAACGGTTGACTGCACTGCTGCGTACTTCAAACCGCGGAGCAGTCAGCGTATATGCGGAACCGTCGTACTTTATTTCCGGTATTGCTGCAAAAAAAGGTATCGTCGGCAACATGATACGGGAACTCGCCTTTCCCGATCCGGCGGCGCTCAACGTCAATTTTGACGAAACAACAGTCTCTCTTCGCAGCATTATTAATTGGATCTCGGAAC
>NZ_CALHGC010000154.1 GCF_938029485.1 uncultured Treponema sp.
TGTCCTTGAATAAAGGTTACATTCTGCGGGTCTTTGTCGTTCCACGGCTTCAGCTGTTTCCAGATTGCTTTTTGACCGTCTAAACCGACATCTCCTTCGGCTGCCCATGCCCATGCATCACCTTCATTACCGTATTTCTGCTTAAGCGTACCCTCGGTGCTGTACATGTAATCAAAGTAGCGGAGGATTGCCTCGGCATGGGGTGTTTTTGACGAAAGAACGAGGGCGCCGGTTCCCGGTACGGATAAAAAGTTTACGGCTTCGCGTACTCCGTGCGGCCCCTGTAACGGTGCAATAGCTTGGAAGTGCAGGAAACGTTCTCCGCTTAATGATGAGAATTGGCCTCTCCAGCCGCCTGCAACGAATCCGACTACCGGCTGTGCGGAACTTTCAACCAGCTGTGTCAGCTGACTTGAATCCTGTGTAAAGGAACCGTTATAAATCAGGCCTTCTTTATAGAGCTTATTGATAAATTTCAGAGCTTCGCGGTACGCGGGTTTATTTACCGCAGTATCGATTTTTTTATCATTCATCAAATACCCGACATTACCTTCCGCCCCCGCGGAAATATTGGTATCAAGATCGCAGTAGATAAACGAGTTGATGATAAAGCGTTCAACCTGATCATTCCAGCCGATAATGGAACCGGCAAGCGGTATTTCATCTTTTTTACCGTTACCGTTGGGATCGTTATCGCGGATGGCGACGAGCGTGTCATAGAACTCATCGATGGTTTCCGGTACTTTCAGACCGAGTTTATCGAGGAATGGCTTGTACACAAACATCTTCGCGGCATTCGTACAATGATAGCATACTTCCAGACGAGGCAGCGAGTAGATATTGCCATCCGTCATGGTCATAAAGCCCATTGCTCCCGGAAAATCTTCCAAAGCCTTGGTTAAATTGGGCAGCGTACCGTCGGAATAGTATTTATTAAGCGGCATAAATAATTTTTCTTCGGTACCGTAGGTGGTTTGTTCTTTAAAACCGATTCCCATACCTAAGAAAGCGTCAGGCAAATCGCCGCCTGCAAGGGTGAGCGGTAATTTCTCCGCCGCTGCTTGCTCCGGCACCATAATCCAATTTACTTTAACGCCGGTTTTCTCTTCCATAAATTTGGAAAATTCGTTTGTGTTAAAGTCCTCAACGCAAGGCGGCTGAGCTACCATGATATTCACGGTAATAGGCTCGGTAACGATGGGGTACGTTCCTTTAGGCGTATACTTCCCTTTTTCCGCAGTTTCCGATGCTTTGCATCCGCTGATGATAAGGCATGCAATAAGCGCCGTAGCGCACACAATACCGGTGATCCTTTTCATATTCCCTCCTTGATATCTAATATCGATATCTAAAATCGGCTTATAGCCTGATTTTCACTATTTTTAGCCCTTTACGGAGCCGATCATCACACCTTTCACAAAATATTTTTGTACAAACGGATAAATAACCAAGAGCGGTAGACTAGCCACCACGATGAGCGCATATTTGACGGTTTCCGCAAGTCCCTGGACACGGACAGCCGCGCTCACATCCGACAGCATGGTCGGGTTCGTTTTATTCACGATTAAAATATTGCGCAATAC
>NZ_CALHGC010000155.1 GCF_938029485.1 uncultured Treponema sp.
GTATTATGGAAGAGAAATGCCCTGTAAATAATGCAGGGAAGAAAAGACCGTAGAAACTGACCTGAAGTCAACCTGTTTTCGATGATGTCGAGACAGGACGGTCTATACTATGTATAAGGAGATTAAAAATGCAGTTACAAAAGAGATGGATCTGCTTTGCAGTTTTCGGTTTGCTGATATCCTTTGGATGTTTTGCAAAGACAACAGGAACAATACCCAAGCGGATGGGAGATTCTGTTATTGTGCTTTCAAAAGAAGTTTTTGGAAAGCATGTAACAATAAATGATTGGTTTGGAAAAACTCCGAAAGACACAGCAAATATCACTATAACAAATACGGAAAAAACGCTAACGGTCGCTATGGAAATGCTGCAGGATAATGAGGTCGCTCTCAAAATGACTGCTACATTTATATTTGCCAAAATGGGAAAGGCGAGCACCTGTTATCCGTCAAAAATACATTATGAAAGTCCTCTAACCTTCCAATCAAAAACATTTACGTGTAAAGGCCCTTATGATGATATGAAAAACTACGGTGTCCTTATGGGAATGCTCATGGAAATACTTCCGATGATTTATGAATAAGCATGTTTGATACAAAAAGGAGTTTTATTTATGAAACGCAGATATATTTTACTTCTTAGTGCGCTTGTATTGTTTACCGGTACCGTAATAATGACCGGCTGTCCGACCCACGTGCAACCAGAATCCGCTACGTTTAAAAAGCCCGGCACTAGTTCGAAAGTTCAAAACTACCATGTGGCATTCAGCAGTGGCCGTAATGGTACACTAATCGCAGATACGCCCCTTCCCGCAGACGGTATGGTTGCAGCAGGTTCAACGCTGACTTTTACCGCAACACCAGACTTTGATTATGAAGTGGAGAGGTGGACAGGAGCGGTGCCGGATCCCTCCGATAGCACCAAAGCAACACTTACCGTAACGGAGCATACAACCGTAAGCGTTACATTTAAAGCAAAACAAGCGGATGTTACGCTTTTAGAAATTGATTCAACCGGTAAAGTAATAAAAGGTTCACCTGAACTTGACGGATATCTCATATTACCGGATACGGTTACCTCAATTAACGACCGCGCTTTTTATAACTGCAGAAGATTGACGGGAATTACCATACCGGATAGCGTTAATAAGATTGGTAAAAGGGCTTTTGAAGGCTGTAACAGGCTCAAAACTGTTATTATTGGAAATAACGTACAGGAAATTGGAAGCTGGGCTTTTGCCAATTGTGCTCGGTTAACAAACCTGACTATCGGTACCGGTGTTACTTCAATAGAAAGTTATGTTTTTTGGAAGTGTGAAGATTTAATAACGATTACAATACCCGATAACGTAGTATCAATTGGTTCAAACGTCTTTGAGTCATGTTCGAGATTAACGAGTGTTACCATCGGTTCCGGCGTTACATCAATGGATGATAATGTTTTTAAAAACTGTAATAAGTTAAAAACAGTTGTTATTAAAGACGGCCTTACCAGAATTGCTGCAAGAACTTTTTATGAGTGCAAAAGCCTCACGAATATTACCTTACCGAATAGTATTAGGGAGATTGAAGCGGCGGCTTTTGGTAACTGCATCGGATTAACGAATATTGCTTTCGGTACAGGCGTTATCGCTATCGAAACCGAGGCTTTTGCTGGGTGCACTGAACTAACAAGCGTTATCCTACCGAATAGTATTAGGAAGATTGGACTGAAGGCTTTTGGCTGGTGTCAAAACCTAAAAAGTGTGAAATTCGAGAATACGTCCGGTTGGCAGTACAAGGATTCGCATAGTGCTTCTAATTGGCATCCTATAAAACAGACGGATTTAGCAGATACTTTAAGAGCTGCAGTGTATTTACGCAATACTTATTGTAACTGCTCTTGGAAGAGACTCTACTAAAACCCTCTGCCGCTTCCTTTACGGGATGCCGTATTGGAAGCGACAGCAGGGCGCTTTAAAGCCTTTCATCACGTATATCAACCCGCAGAAAGCGGAAGGAGAAAAAAATGACCAAAAAAATTGATGAACAGCTTTTACGGATTAACAATCTTCACTGGCTGCCGTGGATAGGAAAGAACTATTCCGCAAGTCAGACAAAGCTGATGGTATTGGGAGAAAGCCACTATCTTTGCGCAGGCGATAGTCCTGATGAGTACGGCATCGATTTTACCCGCAGCTTTATCGGTATGCATCAAAACGGCGAGGAAGGAACAAATGTTATCCGCAATTTTGAAAAAACGCTGTTGAATAGAGATTATGATGAAGAGCTGAGCAAAGAAGAAATGACAGCAATTTCTGACAGCTTTGTCTACCAAGTCATTATTCAGAAGCTCCTCAACGCAAGCAAAGAACGCCCCGACGATTCCGATTTTGAAGCCGGCTGGCATATCATTTTAGAAACGATAAAAATACTCAGACCGAATACGGTTGTTTCATTGGGTGTAAAAGCCTTTGATGTATTAACCAATTTGGAATACGAGGGGCTTACTATTAAAAAAGAAAAATGGGGAGATGATAAAATCAACAATGCCTATCCTCGCTATTGCCGTATAGAGCTTGACGGGCATCCTATCGACATCATTTTCCTCCGTCATACCAGCGGAACGATGGGCGGTTACTATCCTCTCGAATGGCATAAATTCTTAAAAAAATATTTTGATGTCTCCCGATATTTGAGTGAATTGAAGTTATAAAAATCACCATTGAGCTTTTTACACAGCCCGTATGCATCGTGCCGTTAAACAAGAGACAAAAGCCAGTCTTTTAACTCCTTTGTAGACGAACATTCCAATATGGGTTCATCGGTTATCTGCGGATTATACTCAAAACGGCTGGGAACTGACGGATATATGCCCGTTGCCGTTCTAACTGCTTCGCTATGAAAAGCAGGGTGAGTTATTTCCGGAATAACCGTAATACAGGACTGTACGGCATGTTCATCCGATAACCAGCAGGGCAGTGAAGCAGTGTCCATACAAAAACTTTCGATAGGATTATGATCGTTCGTTACGGCCGAACCGTTTTTTATTTCACCCCACGCCAGCCATACTTCCGCAACATCTGAGCTGATAATGTACCCCGTCCGATCTTTGCAGTCCCGCAACGCTTCTAATATGGAATTTCGATTAAACCGAAATAGAGCAATCTCCGAATCACATTGTTCGGGAGCACCGTGTGCATACAGTATTTTAAACCGAGTACATTCTCTTTCATATTCTTTTTCAGGAGCACTGCAAGAAAAATCCGCAGTAGCAATAAAACCGCTTACCGGTACTCCCATTTTTTTTGCGAGCACGGCAGCACCGACAGCATTCGGCTGCTTCAGCGGAACACCGATAATCAATCGAGGTTGTTCGATGCTGTTATCATAGCCCGCCCGTGAAAGTACCGTCAATGAAGCATAGATAGAGCAGCACACCTGAGATAACAGATTGCCGATATATGCCGCATGAGGAATAAACAGATTCATAGAATCGATAACATCAACATCTGCGGCCATCTCTTGAACAATTGCTTTACAGTCAGTTAAAGAGCCGTTGACACCAAAGACATGAATGTTTTCCGGTAAAAAGAGAAATTGCTGTTTTATCATGGTCTGAAAAGCATCTTTCGGATCTTTAGGATATAAAAAAGTCGCATGAATATCTTCAAACTCGGCAAACGCTTTCGCGAGCGAAAGCGTTTCAAGTTCCGTTCCTGCAAAAAGAATATGCACCGGCCGGCCGTTGCGCTGATAGAAATAGTCAATCACCTGTGCAGTAAACCGAGCGCCGAAATCGATATGGGAACCGCTGTCTCCGTGGGTAAGTTCAACAATATACGTACGCGGATCAATCGGGAACACCGGTACTCTGAAAGGAAATGCACGCGCGATCAAGGTATATAAATCGGATTCGGGAATAGCGTCCCGAAAAAACGATCGGAACACTTCAAACGCAACATCGCGAAAAGACGGCGGAGGATCTTTATATATCAATGAATCGGGTAAAACCGGTATCTGCCGGGGAACATAAACTTCATCTTCTGCATTGTTTATCTTTAACAGCACTTCTAAAGGAACAGATACGGACGGATCTCTAACATTATAAAAAGGTATGGACGGCTGCATATCTATTTATAACATAGATATACAGCGTATGCAATCATATACTGCATTTATCCGGGCAAAGAACCTCTACCGATAAACAAAAAAAAATGATAAACTGATCGCAATTGATAAGAAGGAACCTCTAAAAACTTCAGGCTTTAGAGGTTTCCCTTAGATTCAATTTGTGCATTTTCAAAAATAATAATATCGGATACGAAAGTTTTATGGGAGAATGATCATGAATACTACATCAAACCGAAACCCCGTACGAGAGACAACTATGAATACACCAAACCCCAACCCCGCAAGGGAGATACCTTTTTTTAGGCCGTCGTTCGACCGCAGAGAAGAAGAAGCGGCAATCCGCGTGCTGCATTCAGGCTGGCTGACTACCGGCAAGGAAACGCTCGCCTTTGAACAAGAGTTTGCCGATACGGTACACAGCCCGTACGCGCTCGCAGTCAATTCCGCATCAAACGGGTTGATGCTTGCAATGGAAGCCTTTGGAATCGGCACGGGTACCAAAATACTCACCAGTCCGTATACCTTTGTCTCGACTGCAACCAGCGCCTTGCACCTCGGCGGCGAAGCGGTCTATGCGGATATCGAAGCGGACTCTTACAGTATCGATCCTGAAAAAATCGAAGATAAACTCAAGCAGGATAAGAGCATTAAAGCGATTGTGCCTATCCATATCGCAGGAAACCTCTGCAATATGAAAGCGATTAACAGCCTCGCCAAGAAATACAACGTCGCGGTTATCGAGGACGCAGCCCATGCCTTTCCTGCAAAAACGGGGGACGGCTACGGCGGTACCTTCGGCGACGCGGGCGTGTTCTCTTTTTATGCCACCAAAACCATCACAACCGGAGAAGGCGGTATGATTTGCGTCCGTAATCCCGAAGCGGCGGAACGCATTAAGCTGATGCGCTCCCACGGTATCAACCGCACAATATGGGATCGCTACACCGACAAACACGCCAGCTGGCAATACGATGTCGTTGCGGAAGGCTATAAATGCAACCTGCCGGATATTTTATCGGCAATCGGTAGAGTACAGCTACAAAAGGCGGAAGAGTTTTACCGGAAACGGAAGCTCATCGCCGAACGCTTTACCCGCGCCTTTGAACCGCTCGATTTTTTTCAAGTTCCGCCGGACGGAGCAGGCAATGCGTGGCACCTCTACCTCCTCCGCATCGTACCGGAAACGCTTTCCGTCGGCAGGGATGACTTTGCCCGCGCGCTACAAGAACGGGGACTCGGTATTTCAGTCCACTTTATCCCCCATTTTGAACTGACCTTCCTGAAAGAGCGGTACGGGCTGCGCGCACAGGACTTCCCCAATGCCGCAGCGCGCTATGCGCAGAGCATCAGCCTGCCGTTCTGGCCGGATATGGCGGAAGAGGATGTGCAGTATGTCATCGAAACGGTCATCGATACCGCAAAGAAGTTTTTGATATGATAGAACAATTTGTTTCCGATCTTACCTTTGAGGGGCAGCAGTATGCGGTGATTGTCCGCGCTTCCGTATCATCGGGGATCATTTCCGCCGTGCATCTGCCGCCCTTACCCGAAGGGTATGCCTTTTACGGAGCAGCCCAGATTCCCGGACAAAAAACCGTCGAAGTATTTGAACACTCGATTCCTCTTTTTGCAGCGGACGAGATAGAATATAAAGAACAGGCAGTCGGAATCCTTATCGGGGATAATGAGGCGGCGCTTGAAGCGCTGCGAAAAGACATCACAATAGAACTTGAACCGCTTCCCGAAGACAGCTTTGAAGCAGGACGGATGCATACGCTGTTCGACTATCCTATCGTTGCACGGGAAGCTCGCACTGCCGGAAATATCGATTCAATCTTTGAAACAGCCTCCTCGACTGTGTTCTCATCGCTTAAAATCGCTTCGCAGTATGCTGCCCGTTCGGAGCCGTTTTCCGCCGTTACGGTCTTCCGCGAGGACGGGCTTGACGTCTATGTGCCAACCCAGTGGCCGTTTCACGTCCGTGCCACGGTAGCGAAAGCGACCGGACTTGCGGAAGAAGCGGTTGTCGTACATCCGACCCAAACCGGCGAAACCTTCAACGAGCTTTTATGGTACCCATCCCTCCTTGCCTGCCAGTGTGCCGTTGCGGCGGTTCTACAGCGAAACACCGTTTCGCTCAATCTATCGGCGGAAGAGAGCCGAACGGCAGCGCCTAAAACGCCGGAGATGATTATCGAACATAAATCGGCGCTGTCCGACACACAGACGATTGCTGCAATGCAGATTTCGATTATTGTCAACGCCGGCGCCTACTGCCCGCTCATCGACACCATACTCAAACAAATGACTGCCGCTGCATTAGGGCCGTACACCGTACCGAACTACCGGATAGAAGTACGGGCTTCAAAAACTGCGGACGGCCTTATCGATATCCTTGAAGGATGGGGTGACTACTATGTGTCAAACGCACTGGAAAACCATATCAACAAGATTATTCAAGATTACAATCTCTCTCCGGCGGAATGGCGTACAAAAAATATGCCGGACGATTACAGCGCCGTTTTTTCCAACCTCTTCGAAGTTTTAACCGGCAAAAGCGATTTTATCTGTAAACATGCCGCGTATAGTGTTTTTAACCGAGGTAAAACCGATAAACGGGACGGACGCTGGCGCGGTATCGGCGTAGCGGCAGGCTTCCAATACAGCGGATGCCCCGCAGACTTCACGTATACGGCGGAGCTGACGCTGGATATTCACAACCGGCTTTCAATTAAGGCGGAACCGGCGGAAGATGATTTAAAGAAAGTCATCAGGAAGCTCGCTGCGAAAAAACTGGAAATTGCCGAATCCGATATCACCTTTGCCGGTTTTACGACCGCCGATATGAATGAATCCGGGCCAGCGACTGCCGGCAACGCCGCCGGTATCGTCGTTCCCCTTATTGAGCAATGTCTGAGCGATTTACAGGAGCAGCGATTCCGCAATCCGCTGCCGATCAGTATTTCAAGAAGTACCCGAACGCCGCAATCGGATGGCTCACAGCTCAATACTCCGCAAACAGATGTTTCACAGTCCGATGTTCCGCCGCTCGATACTGCGCAACTCGATATTTCCCCTGCAAAAAATGAAACCGGCAAAAACAGCATTCCGTTCATTTCCCAAACGCCCGCGGCCTGCATCATCGAACTTGAACTGGATACCGTTTGCTATGAAATACAAATCCGAAAGGTATGGTTCGCATGTCATCCCGGAAAAATCTACGAGAAAAAACAGATCCTCAATTATCTGCATAAAAATATTGCCGCGGCATTATCGCGTACCGCAAAGGAAGCGCTTCCACGATTGGAAACCGATGATACTCCCCTTCCCTACTCGGAGTATCGGCTCATACTGCCGACTGAGATGCCGCCTCTTTCCGTAGATATTCCCGAACGGGGAAATTCGATGAGCGCATTCGATTCATCTGCGCTGAATATACTGCCCGCTGCCTACCTTGCGGCATTAAACCAAATACTGCTGCGTGTTCCGGCGCGGATAGATACGCTGCCGATCAGCACTGAACGCTTATTTAAAGCTTTAACGGGGAAACAATAATATGAGGATACGATTTTATCTCAATAACAAGGCGGTAGAAATTGAAGCCGACGCCGATGAGCGGTTGTCAGATGTGCTCAGGCGGGAGTTCGGCCTCCTCAGCGTGCGGAAAAGCCGTATACAGGAGACGTACGGCTCTTGTACGGTGCTCTTAAACGATCATCCGGTGCCGTCCTGTATACTCCCCATCTTTGCTGTAGCCGGACAAAACATTATCACGCTTGAAGCCTTTAGCGCTACGCAAGAATATAAAGACATTATCGCTGCGTTTGAAAAAGAAAGCATTGCGCTGTGCGGTTTTTGTTCTGCAGGTACTATTTTAACCGCACATAGTATAGTGCAAAAACACTGGAACCCCACCGACGAACAAATACGCGATGCCTATATCGGAATTACGTGCCGGTGTACCGATATTGTTTCAATCACCGCAGCGTTAAAACAGGTATGCCGATCAAGGAGGGGTAAGCGTCATGAAAAATAATTATATCGTCAATACCGCAAAAAACATGGCCGAGCTGTACACGCTGATGCAGAATAATACCGACATTACTCCGCTTGCAGGGACTACCGGATTGCTCAAAGATTGCCATACCGACCGGTTCCTCTTACCGGAATCGATTTTACTCTTAAAGAATCTTCCCGAACTTGAAACCATCGCAAAACGGGAACGCTTCATAGACTTCGGCGCGGCAGCAACCCTCAATACCATTTTAGAGCTGGGAGAAAAAAACGTACCCCGGATTCTCTATCAAGCGATTTCCCTTGCGGCAAATCCCGGTGTCCGCTCGCTTGCGACCATCGGCGGAAACATCGCACAAGCGCCGATGCAAAATTCCTGCCTTATCCCGTTAATCGCGCTCGATACAAAAATTGAAATACGGACACGGAAAGAAACATTTTGGATGCCGCTGATTCAGTATTGCGACGAAAGCAGCAATGTTCTGCGCCATACCCCGCATATTATTCTCCGCGTACGCGTCCCGTTTGAAGAATGGACTATTTCATATTACAAACGGCTCGGACCGATCGGTCATATCACTGCCGACACCGCCTCTTTTGTATTCCTTGCCCGTACGCAGAAAAACCTGCTTTCCGATGTAAAACTGTTATTCGGCGGCGCTCAACTGATAAAAAATAAAGAGTTTGAAAACCTGTTAAACGGAAAGGGGCTTCCCATCGACCGGCGCAGTGTCGGCGCATTGATGAAAGAAACCGAAGATATTTTCGGCGATACCTTTTCCGCTGCGGAGATATCCGATTTCCAAAAGGCGTGTTTTTTCAACTTGATCGAAGAAAGTATGTACTTACTGACTAATTAACTACCGGAACCGGTACAATTATTAACATCGAAACAACCGCATAGACAGTTATAAGCAAAAAGACTAAACTGTGTTTGATGCGGTTAAATCACTAAACACTGTAACTACGCCCGTATTCAGCAAGGAGCCTCAGCATTATGAAAAAAACAACACCGAAACGCTTTTCCATCCGCTATAAGCTGATCCTTATTTTCGGTCTTTTAGTGGTAGTTGCCGGAGTTACCGAAGCGGTACTCGCAATCCGTATTGCACGCAAAGCCGTAACCGAAAAAGTCGAAACGCATTTAACGGACAAAGCAGCAGACGTTGCAGAAATTATTGACGGTAGAATAATAGCGCTCTTTCAGTTGCTTAACGGTATCGCGCGTATGCCGTTTTTAACGGATCCCGCATATACATATCAAGAACGAGTAGCGCTCTTAGAAAAAGAAGCTGCAACAAACAGTAAAATTATTGAATTGGATATAACCGATCCGAACGGCACATTCTATTATGTAGGAAATACCGTGCAAGTAGGCGACAGATTATGGTTCCGGACAGCACTTTCAGGTACTCCTTTTATTTCCGAACCGTATAGAGAGCGGGCAAGAGGGACGCTCGTCATAACGCTCGC
>NZ_CALHGC010000156.1 GCF_938029485.1 uncultured Treponema sp.
GAGCATAAAGTAATCATCGAAATCTACATTTTCGTAGCGCGGTAAATAGCGAGTATCATAAAGCGGCTGCCCATCTCGCATACCGTGCCGAAATACGTTTGTCGAGCCTAAAATAAATAACGTAGCGTCTTTTTGCAGCTGCGTTTGAATGCCGGGGGCTCGTTTCGCTCCAAGTAATACGGGCTTAAAAATGAGAGTATAGCCGCCTTTTAGCTCATATCGCGTCTCTTGCGGGAGCCCGATTCCGCTATACTTTTTTGGAGCGTGTTCAAGCGGATAGATACTCGAAGCGTTGAAAAACCAATCTTCGCTGTATTCGGTCAAGTCAATAACTTTAAGCAATTTAGATTCTTGCATTCCGTTTTCCGCCACCATGACAGCGGTCAACAGTCCCGCTGCAAACAGCACTGCTATCGATAGCGTTTTCATTTTGGTTCCTTCTTTTATATTTCAATTAATTCTGCCAGCCGATAAACATCGCCGTTTCAATGACGCCTTCGCTGTTTTCCACAATGCCGAGTAGATCAGAAGGAAAGAGATCGGAGGAGCAGCCGAAGAAATAGTCGATACGCCCGTCATCAATACGGATTATGAAGAGCTTTAGCGTTTCTAAGGCTTCCTCCCCGTATTCTGCACCGAATTTTTTTGTAATATAAGCACGAAGCCCTTTTTCCCGTGCAGGAAGGTTTGCAGCCAATGTATGGAAATCTGCAAGCCGTTTTTCTATTGCAGCGGAATCGTTTTTGTTACACGTAAGAGCTATATGCAAGGTATCGCCGTTCCACGGTATTTTACCCTCTAACCACGTGTCATACTGCCATGTGAATATGCACAACTCATCCGTCACCGTCTCCGGAACTTCCGCGAAAACCGGCACAGCTGCAAACAGTATACAGATTACTACAAACCCCAAAAAACGGATACGACTTTTTATTTTTAAGTTCATACATGACCTTTCAAATTTAATATTATCCGAAATAAAACCAACAGTTGCTTCTATTCTATTTATTATATCCTTATTTATTCCAGTATCCATAATTCCCCCTTTCTCTTTGTTTCTAAATTTAAACTTTTATGGATACTTATTGCAAAAGGAATGGTAATGAGTGTTGCCAAAGCGTCTGCAATTGCCTGTGAATATATCACACCGTTTAAACCGATAATATTAGGCAATAGTAAAATAAGCGGTATAAATACAATTCCTTGTCTTAATGAATTTAAAAAGACTCCGGCTAATGCCTTACCTATAGATAAATACAACGTAGAGTAGGAAAATTGGAAGCCGAATGTTACAAACATAATGACACCGGCTCTTAATGCAGGAATTGCTATACTTGCCACATTGTCATCGGTTCCGAATAGCGCTACGATATTCGGTGCAAATATATAAATTATCAGTGTCCAAGCGATACAAAATATATTTGTCCATTTAATGCTCGCCTTTATCGCTTCTTTCACTCTTTCATAATTTTTAGCTCCATAATTAAAACCTGCTAACGGTTGCAATCCTTTCATATATCCGAATACGACATTCGCTCCCAGTGTTACAATTCTCAGAACTATTCCCATTGCAGCAATTGCTCCTTCACCATACAGAGAAGCCGCGGAAGATATTTTACTTATAGATATGGTTTGCAAAATTTGCAGCAGCAACAGGGAAATTCCTATCTTCAATATCTCGTGATACATCGTAAGAGTAGGTTTGAAGTAAAATACTTTTATTTCAATTAAATTTTTATCTCCGATAAAGTACATAACGTACATAAGACTTGTTATAGCTCTCGCTATTAATGTTGCAATAGCAGCGCCCCTTACACCCCAATTGAGCCAAAATATGAATATCGGATCTAAAATCATATTTGACAGAGAGCCTATCATCATTGCTTTTAAAGAAATGTGAGCAGCGCCTTGTGCAACAGCTACATTTCCAATCGTAACGTTTATTGTACCTAAAATCCCGCCTAGTATGAAAATGCCGGTATAAGATTTGGAAAGTTCCATAATGGACGGGATTGCGCCCATAAACTTCAACACGCTATCCAAACCGCAAAATAATGCGACGGCCGTTATTATTCCTAAAATCGCACTGGAAAATAAAGCAACCGTAGCGACAATATCCGCTTCTTTTTTATTATTTCCGCCTAATAACCGTGATATATAGGAACCTGCCCCTGCTCCAAAGGTGAGTCCTATACCTAAAAAAATAAGTTGAATTGGAAATGCAACCGAAACCGCGGCAACCGCCTGTTTCCCAAGCCCGGATACAAAATATGTATCTACCACGTTATATAAAGCAGCCACTAACAAGCTGATAACCATAGGAATACCAAGCTTAAAAAGCGCTTTGTTAATATTTTCTTCTCTTAACATTTTTATTCTGTTTTCATTCATTTACTGTTTCACCCTTCATTCAATGTGTAATTAGTAATGTGTAATGTCTAATTGCCGTACACTACCTTATAAGGCGGGGGAAGTCTCCCCAGATAAAAACTTGTGCCACGGATGGCACAAAAGAGATCATGTGCGATGTTTTGCATTTCGCAAAACTCGCGTCCATCATTTTACACGGACGTAAAATGATGGACAGCGCTCCATAAAAGACCGCTGCAACCAGCAATGTGATTAACAGTTTTTTCATTTTCTCCTCCTAACAAATTGTTCCGCAGAAAAGGATAGTGCGGATATATTTTCGTAATTACCGGTAGCGCCCTTACTCCCAGTCTTCGGCAATCCAGCAGTCGCTTACCGCCGCTTTAAGCGTTGTAACATCGTCGTCGTTACCGTCGGCGTCTTTTTCTACAATCTTTATTGTTGCGCTTGTACCGTCGGCTATGTTGTGTGTGTCGGCGCACAGGGTTACCTCATCGCCGGCTAAGGTTTTACCGAGTGGTGTTTTGACATTTGCTGCTCAATGAGGCAAAGAATGGCGTATGCGGCGGCAATTATAGCGGTTGTTATTACCATAGATATGAACAGCAGTTTTAGCCAATAAATAAACCGAGTATTTTCTTCTTTTAGGCGGAGGTACCACATAAAAATACCGAGCGGGTAGAGAAAAAAAGATAATGTATATGTTGTCAGGTAGAATAGCCTTTTTTTATTTAGCTGCATAATGTACTCCAAATGCAATTGGACTGCAATTAAAAAAACGGAAGCCAGCACCGCCCAATACACCATACGATAGGGATGATAGGAAAGGCTTCGATATGCCATTATAGCATATAAAGCGATTGATATTATTTTTATTTTTGAAAATTTCGGTACAGAACAGATAAAAAGGACTACCGATAATATTATTCCAAGCAGCTTGATAGCGATGCCCATAGCGATATCCCTTCTCGGAACATAATGCAATATGTCCG
Organism: uncultured Treponema sp.; assembly: GCF_938029485.1. Classification (GTDB taxonomy): domain Bacteria; phylum Spirochaetota; class Spirochaetia; order Treponematales; family Treponemataceae; genus Treponema. The sequence continues at coordinate 3,363 of NZ_CALHGC010000156.1, forward strand.
TAAAGTAATCAATCATAATATCGTTGGTAAATATAACGATTGCCCACACAAATATATTTACATTCAGCCGCAGCAGAAAATCTTTTATTCCCTTAATAATTCCATTGCGCATATTTATTCCTTTCATCCTCCGTAATGCTTCCGCCCCGTTGCGCGATTTTTTTGTTTTCTGTAAAACCTTGGGGATCTGCGGTATTAGCTAATTCGGTGACAGCCTCTAATTTCAGTTGTCGACAAATTGTCGACAACTGAGTTTTCTCTTCTTCCGACATACGCTTTTTAACACGGTACCAGTAATCTCGCGGATTAGGGCTGCCTGTCAAAGCGCCGACAACATCTACAACACTAAAATACCACTCTTCTTTTTTGTTATCCCAAACCGATCGTATTTTATTTCCTTCAAATAATTTTACTTCATCGCCCACAAAACTGCCTCCCTTCATTCAATATGTAATGTGTAATTACGCGCGTAAATTGCTTTAATTACCAATTAGAATATACCCATTACCGCCCAACACTGCATGCTATACGCAAGCCAAAATTGATGATGCTGAGGATGGGGATGCTGTCGACCCGAACACCGACGACGCAGTACAACGCGTAATCGGACCAGCAGCCGCCGCGAGCGACACGGCTAAAACCGGAAGCAGCACCGGTCGGATCCTGTCCCCCGTCAGGCGTATTATCGTCGTACCAGTCCCAGCACCATTCCCACACGTTTCCGCTCATATCGTATAAACCGTAGCCGTTCGCTTGCTTCTGCTTTACTTCATGCGTCTTATTGTTCGCATCTCCTCCGTCGCTGTCATCATACCATGCATACCACGCATACTTTTTAAGTTCATCTTGCTCATCCGTTCCTGCCCAGCGGTACTCTTTACCTCCCTTCGCTGCCCATTCCCATTCAGCCTCTGTCGGCAACCGGAACCCTTTTGCACCCCACTTCACCTGCGGAACCATATAACTATTGGCATCAGACATCGTATATACGGTACTCAAAGCAGCATCACTGTAATACACGCACTCGCTGTCTCCCAGTCCGGCTTTTTTGGTAAGTTCATTGCAGAACGCTATACAATCAAACCACATTACATTTTCTACCGGACGTTTTCCCTGCGCTTCGCCTTTAGCCGGTTCGCTGTTTTGGGAACCGTCGAAATAGCTCGGATTATTCCCCATCACTGCAAGCCACAGTTCCTGCGTTACTTCCGTCTCTCCTATATAATACGCTGACAGGCTGACCGAGTGTTCTTGGTTATCCTCCATGCTATTATCGCCCAGTACGGCGTCCGTTACGGCGGTAATCCCTTTCATCGTAAAGCTCACGCCTTTTACCGTGTAGGTTTTATCGATTGGAACGGCGGCGCCACCGAAGCCTGTACCGCGCTCCGATTTCTCCGTCACCTCAAGCTCTTCAAAATCTTCTCCGCCAACCTGTTTATAAAGCGTCCAGTTTTTTGCTCTTGCAGTTTTTATTGCTGCTTGGAGACCGGCGGAAGAGCTCCAATCCGTATAGTTTCCTTCACTCCGATTATCCTCTTCCGTGTAAAATACGGCTGTGGCTTCTTCATCACCTGAGCGCCCCCCAATCTTTTTCAGCATGGTGAGATTGATATAGTTATAGGCGCGTTCATAGTAAAAAGTATTGCGTAGATACGATTCAAGGTTTGTCATCGCGTTAATTGCCGCATGCATAATTTTTGCATATCCCAAATTCCCTTCATTTACCATATATTGCTGCATATCGATGTTTTGAGTCCCGACAGTCCACAAAAAATACTCAAAATCGGATTTTTCAGCTTCGGATAATGTACGCTCTTTTACGGCGGTTTCGGATTTTTTCAAATAGGTCAAATCATATTCCACATAAGCGCAAATCCGTTCTGCTTGATGACCGAAATAGGTTCCCCCTCCTGCCGTCAGTGCAAAAAATGTATTGATTGTTTGGTACATTGCATGTAATTCAGTTCGCTCTTTTTCGTATCCCTTATTTTTTTGCTTTAAAATATGAGTATATATCTTAAAATATGCATCCTTTTGAGACTCTGATGTATTGTGATACGTTATTTCCACATCAATCGGCTTTAAGAGTTCCTTCGTTTGTTTTTTATGACGAGCCAAATACGTTAGAATTTCTTGATATTCCTCTGAATCAGTATCGACTTCGTTCATATATTGATCCGTCAAAAAATCGCCGTAATAGTCCGAGCTTTCCGGCTTTACTTCAAATTTTCCAATCGGTATATCGAACAATTCAAAATACCCTTTATCATCCGTCTCAACGGTTTTATACATGAAGCCGTTTTGTAAAATCGAAACCTTCGTATTTTTCAGAGGAGCGTTTGATTGGGCATCTTTTACGATGACTTGTAAGCCTCCCCGCACCGCAAGCAGCCCGCTTTCTTTGCTCCTTACTCCTCCGCACTCGATTATAAATGCGTATTCCGGCAGTGCATAGACGTTTTCATCTTCTTCGCTGTTTGTATCATCCTCACCGGCGGCGTAAACGATTTTCCACGCGCATTCAATGGTGTTGTTCCGCACCGGCGCCGTAAGCGTTGCAACATCGGCGTCGTTGCCGCCGGCGGCTTTTTCTATGATTTTGATTACCGCGCTCGTTCCATCGGGAATATTTTTCGTGCCGGCGCACAATGTTACCTCGTCGCCGATAAGGGCTTTGGCGATTGCTGTGCCGTCCTTATTCCAGGTGAGATGTACTATGGATTTTTCAGATTCCGTCTGAGCTTCGTTTACCGCAGTCTTTCCAGCAGTGTGTTCGGCGCCCAATGCAGCCGTTACGCTCAGCATACATACTAATAAAAATGCAAGCTGTCTCATATTCCCCATCCTTATTAATCAACGTCAAATTCATTATGTGTAAAAACATTAACATTTTGCGCCAAAACCCTGCCAACCCCTTGTGTTTTAAGTTCGCGATCACGCGTGGCTTGATCGATTTTGTAAAGGTCCCGGTTTGCGTGTATGTTTTCCTTTTTATGCTGAAAGTATACATTTATCGTAAAGTGCTCTGCCGAAGAAATTTTCAGATGATAGACGGCTCTTTGTTGTAAATTACGTTCACCGGCAAACAATGTAGCTACTGTAATAAAAAATAATATTATCGGCACCGATTTTATTTGTTCAAAAAGTGGTTCGTACATAACAAAGGCCTCCATTACTAAAATGATTTGTCTTATTCGTGCGGGAGGTATTCATACCTGCCGCTCCTGCGTTACTTCCGTTTCGCCTATATAATACGCTGACAGGCTGACCGAGTGTTCTTGGTTATCCTCCATGTTATTATCGCCCAGTACTGCGCCTTGTACCGCAGCTATAGGCTTCATCGCAAAACGTATACCTTTTACCGTGTAGGTTTGGCGGCGCCACCGAAGCCTGTACCGCGCTCCGATTTCTCCGTCACCTCAAGCTCTTCAAAATCTTCTCCGCCAACCTGTTTATAAAGCGTCCAGTTTTTTGCTCTTGCAGTTTTTATTGCTGCTTGGAGACCGGCGGAAGAGCTCCAATCCGTATAGTTTCCTTCACTCTGATTATCCTCTTCCGTGTAAAATACGGCTTCAGTTTCTTCATCCGTTCTGCGCTCGGGCAAACTGTTGAGTATCCGTATAAGGGCATCTTCTTCAAGGCGGTTATGCTGAAAAACCAGCGCCTGTAAGGCGGGTAAGCCCTGCACATTGAGTGCGGTAAGCTGATTATCCGAGCACACCAGCATCTGTAAAGCCGTCAGACCCTGTACATCGAGGGAAGTTAGCCGGTTATTTTCACAGTACAGCATACGTAAGCCGGTAAGTCCCCGTACATCGATGGAAGCGATTGCATTGGAACTGCAATCCAGCTTCTGTAAAGCAGTCAGCCCCTGTACATCGAGGGAGGTTAGCCGGTTATTTTCACAGTACAGTATACGTAAGCCGGTAAGTCCCCGTACATCGATGGAAGCGATTGCATTGGAACTGCAATCCAGCTCCTGTAAAGCAGTCAGCCCCTGCACATCAAGGGATGTCAGCCGGTTATTGTCACAGTGCAGTGCCTGCAGCGCGGTAAGCCCCCGTACATCGAGGGATGCGATTTCGTTATCATTGCAGTACAGCTCCTGCAAAGCGGTCAACCCACGTATATCCAGTGCGGTAAACCAATTTTTGCCGCAATACAGCGTATGTAAGCCGGTTAATTCCCGTACATCAAGCGAAGTAAGCATATTGTTTTGGCAATACAGCTCCTGCAAAGCCGTTAAGCCGCGAACATCGAGCGCGGTAAGTTCATTGAAGCTGCAGTTCAGCTCGGTAATGTCTCCTTTGAGCACAACCTTTGTTCCCGTTGCTGTGAGGATTGTTTCTTCATCGCTCGGTAATTCCGTCACCGTGCAGCCTTCTACCTGTACGGGCGAGCCGTCTGCCGTTACCGCCGTCACGGTTATCTCTTTTTCATGCGGGCTTATTCCGAGTATAGCCTTTCCTGTGCCAGCAGTTTTCACAGAATTTTCTGCTGCTGCGATACTCGCTGTCAACAGTCCTGTTAAAAATAATACCGTCAAAAATTTTTTCATAAGTGTTTATTAAAATCCCCTATATATAAATGTCTAATTCTTTGCTTTCACAATCCACCGGCCGTCTTTTGCACTGCCGACATACTCAATCTTGTTATCTTTTCTTAATTTTTCAATATCACGCTCTACAGTCCGTTTAGATACATTTAAAAGCTCTTTAAGTCTATCTGCTGTCATAGCGTTATCACTTTCTATATATCTTATGATCCTTTCCAGTCTATTGTTTGCACTTATTTTTTGACCGTCATTTTGACCGTCATAATTTCGATTAAACAAGGTAACGATCACCCCGTTATCGGAAATGTAATAGTCGGGCTGTTTTTTGTAATGTGCATAATCTTCAAAGATTCTGCGCACTCCCGAAGCATAATTTTCAATAACATCAGCTTTATCCAGAGTATCCACGATAATTTTATTTCTTTTTGCAACCATACCCATTTTTATGTTTTCCAATGTCAATCCGTCAGGCAAGCTGCCGGGAGAAAAAATCTGCACCCTATCGTCATAAAATTCTATTTTTATATCACCGCTTAAAGTCCAATCTCTATGACAATAACAATTTACGATAGCTTCTCTGAGTGCTCTTTCGGGAATATCCAAATATTCATCCCGTTCAGGTTTTCCGGTAATGGTGATTTTTTTTCGATTTGATAAATTGGCAAAATAGAGAACTTCATCTAATTGTTTTAAGATGGAGCCGGTAAATTCTTTTTTATCCAAAAAGACATTCACCGTAGTGCCTTGAAAAACGGCAAACTTACTAATCGTAGGATTTTGGTCGCTCAATAACAAAGCAGCATTATTGTATTTATTATCCTTATCTATGAGGGATAGAGCATATTTGTCAAAGAGCGCTCCTTTTTCTTTAAATCTATTTTCTATATACTTAAAGGTCAAATCTTCCCGATGGCATAACAAACGCTCATAATCATGCTGACTATGCTGCCGTATCATTCTTTGAATTTCATCAAAACTTGCAAGTCTTTTTGTACTGCCGACTCTGACATATACGCCTTTTGTATTAAAACCTTCTCCGTCTTTATAAAAATAAGGTCTTTCTTTTCCCTTAAGAATCTTTATCCTAAAAGGTGTTTCATTTGGATAGATATATATTAAATTCGTTACATCGGGATTAAAAGCATTTACAATCCAATTTGAGAGTATTTCTTCCCATACTTTCTTTTTTTCGTTTATAAGATCATAATGTATAGTTCCGCTGTCATCTACACCTAAATAGATTTCTCCATTGGTGCTATTTAAAAAAGAGACGATTTCAGCTTTAAGTGCACTTTGCTTTTTAGGAATATCGATTTTAAACTCTTTATTATAATCTTCCATATTTTCTAAATTACACCGCCCGCTCAGAATTAACTTTAAAGCCTACGGCAATAATCATTTGCAATCCGTAGTGTTTTGTGTCATAGTCTTTTCCGTCAGCGGCAGTTATCCGAAAATTTCGGATAACTGAATTTTCTTGCAATTCACTATCAATAAAAATTTTCTTAATATGATAGTTGACTGTTCTTACATCAACATCATACAAAACAGCCATCATTTTTTGAGTCAGCCAAATATTTTCATCTTCATACCGTATTTCGATACTTTCAGCGCTTTTGCCCCCGATTCGGTTACCCCGAACCATTTTTGTAGTTTAGTCATATAAACCTCCCT
>NZ_CALHGC010000157.1 GCF_938029485.1 uncultured Treponema sp.
GGTTAAACTGCATCAAAGCTGCCCGCATACGGAGCGCTGCGCGGATACAATTCAACGCATCTTCACGCGGAGAGCCGGAACTTGTCGGCGCACCCCACACCGCCATAATCGCATCACCGATAAACTTATCAACAACACCGTGGGTATCATTGACGCATTCAACCATCCGCGTCATATATTCATTTAAAAAGCCGACAACTTCAAACGGTTCAAGTTTTTCGGAGATTGCGGTAAACGAACGGATATCGGAAAAAAAGACCGTCGTTTCCTTCGTTTCACCGCCGAGCGTCAACCGCCCCTGCGCCGCAAGCTCCGCAATCTCCTTATTGATAAATCTGCCGAACGTGTCTTTTAAGCGTTCGCGTTCCGCAAGACCTTTTCCCATCTGCACGAAGCTGGACGTTAAAAGTCCGATTTCATCACGTGTTTTCGGCGTTAGATCAAGCTCATATTCGCCCGCCTCAATTTGGTGAGCAGCAGCGGTCAACAGTTTAATCGGCGTACTGATGGCTTTTGATAAAAACCACACAAACATTGCCGAAAGCGCAAGCACCGCGACACTTAAATAGAGGTTGCGTTTTGCCGTATCATTGACGGGTTCAAGCACCTGTGCAGCTTCTGCTGTGGTAAGCACCGCCGCATCACCGAATGAAAGCCGCGTATATGACCCAAAGTATTTTTTACCGGTTTCATCATGGAACAGTACCTGCCGGTTGGTATCGCCGTTTTCACACATTTGAGTAAAAAGCGGAAAAGAGGCGACATTTGTACCGCGGCGGATCAGATCAAAATCGGAATGAATAAGCACATCACCCGTATCGTTTACAAGGTACGTCGTTTGCAGTGTCCCCTGCCCGAACCCGTCTGAAAGTTTTTCTACGGAAAAGAACACCGCAAGCCCTTGTGCAAGGCCTTTTTCTTTATACGGATAAAATAAGACAAGCATCGGCTGATTAAAAAGCGGCGCAGCATTGAGGATTTTCATAATTCCCTGCTCAACCTGAATCGCAGCCTCCCGCTCCTGTTTTAAAAACATTTCTACCAGCGAAGGTTCCATCTCATGGGATAAAAAGAACGTAGTATTCAGTAAGGCACGATCGATCCCGTCCGAACGCCGCAAATCGGTAACAAGAACAGCGGCAACCGAAGGATTCCTTTCAAAATAAAAGGTAGCAGCCCGCTTTGCAAAACTGCTTGAGCTTTCGGCCGTATTGATGATATCTAAAAGCAGAAAAGCATTTGCTTTAATAGATGCAAGTTCATTTTCAACGGAATTTGCCGCCTGCGCATTAACCGTCCGGTTGTTTTCTTCGGCCGTAATTTGAACATCTTCACTACCGAACCATGTTACCAGTAAGGTAATGGTACCGAGTGCAATAATGAGCAAAATAGAAATCATTATAACCAATTTTGCTCCTATCGGAAATTTTACCTTATCCTGTTTAACCTTTTCTTTTTGTCCTGACATTTATTTCTCCGTATTCGGAATAGCCATAGTTTTCCTGAGAAAAACTATACTAATGAGCGGATTTCCATATTTAACTCACTATATTCTATGACTATCTATAACAGTATAATTTTACTATAACTTTCCATTTGTCGCAAGGTAGAGAGAAAAAGAAATATAAAAGTGTATAAAAAGAACCATAGTTCTTTTTATAGCACAGAAAGCTTTTTCCGCACCAACTCAGTTGTCCGGTTGGGATTCGCCTTGCCTTGAGACTTTTTCATCACCTGCCCCATCAACCATCCGGCGACATTAGTCTTACCTTTTTTCCAGTCGGCGATGGCTTGAGGGTTTGCCGCGAAGACTTCATCTACCAGTTTTTCGATAGCATCGGTATCGCTTACCTGCGTCATACCCCTGTTTTTGATGATCTGCTGCGGATGTTCACCGCTCGCCAACATCTCAACAAACACATCCTTTGCCTGCTTGCTGGTAATAGTCTGTGCATCAAGCTCATTTACCAATTCGGCAATATGGCCGGGGCCGAAGGGCAGCTGCTCAAGTCCGATATGCTTTTCGTTTAATACTGCAAGGACTTCCGCAAGTACCCAGTTGGCAACTTTTTTGGGGTCTTTTGTTTGGGCGGCGGCAGCTTCAAACCACTCCGCCAAACTCCGCTCGGTTGTCAGTGTTTCCACATCGAATTGAGAAAGGCCGTACTCTTTTTTAAACCGTTCCCGTTTTGCAGCCGGTAGCTCTCCAACGGTTTTGCATACCGAATCGATGTATTCACGGCTCAGCATCAGCGAAGGAATATCGGGTTCGCGCATAAAACGGTAGTCAAGCGCAGAATTTTTTGTGCGCTGGATAACGGTCTTTCCGCTTGCTTCATCCCAGCCCATTGTACGTTTAAAATCGGCCGAATACTCTTGCCGGTCGGTTTTAAATTCTTCAAGCTGCCGCTGAACTTCATACGCACAGGCATCGCGTACCGTTCTAAACGAGTTCATATTCTTAATTTCGGAAATTGGTGTGCGGTATTCTTTGCCGTTTTCAAATACCTTCAGGTTGATATTCGCATCGCATCGCATTGCGCCTTCTTCCAAATTACCGTCGGTAACACCGATAAACTTTAAAATTTCCCGAATTGTCTGCATATACTGCGCTGCTTCTTCGGGGCTTTTCATATCCGGCTTGGATACGATTTCGATAAGCGGAACACCGCAGCGGTTATAGTCTACATAACTATGCGCTCCTTCGATGTGAAGGCTTTTGCCGGCATCTTCTTCAAGGTGAATGCGCTCAATTCTGATAGTCCTCATCTCGGGCGCTTCATTGGGGGCTGCCATATTGATTTCAACCTGACCGTTTTCACAAATCGGTTTATCGAATTGGGTAATCTGGTAGCCTTTAACCAAGTCGGGATAAAAGTAATGCTTTCGGTCAAACTTGCTGAATTCATTGATCGTACAGCCGAGCGCAAACCCCGCTTTAATCCCAAGCTTCACGTATTCGCCGCCGATAACGGGCAAGGAGCCGGGTAGTCCCAAACAAACCGGACAAACACGGGTGTTCGGCATACCGCCGTAACGGTTTTCGCAAGCGCAAAACGCCTTTGTCTTTGTCAACAGTTGGCAGTGAATTTCACAGCCGATAATTACTTCGTAGGATAATTCCGAACTCATACCCGTGCCGCCTCCAACGTTTTTGCCAATCGTAAGATTTTTTCTTCGGAAAGCTTAGCCCCCGCGATTTGCATACCGACCGGCCGACCGTCTTTCGCCTTTCCTGCAGGTATCGATAGCGCCGGAATATGAGATAAATTAACAAATGTGGTAAACAAATCCGAAAGATACATCGCAAGCGGATCGTCTACGCGCTCGCCAAGTTTAAAGGCAGGCGTAGGGGCCGTCGGACAGAAAATAAAGTCGTATTGCTGCAAGACCGCCCCGACTTCTTTTTCCATGCGGGCGCGAACACGGAGCGCACTTTCATAGCAGTCTCCCGACAGGTGATGCGATAATACATAGTTTCCGGTGATGATACGCCGCTTTACTTCGCGGCCGAACCCTGCAGAACGGGTAGCGCAGTATAATTCGTCGTATCCCTTTCCCGGATCCTCGCGCAAGCCGTAACGGATACCGTCAAAGCGGGCAAGATTGCTCGATGCCTCGGAAAGCGCAATAACATAATACATCGCAATCGCAGATTCCAGCACCGGTATGGAAACGGAATCGACTTGAATACCTTTTGAAGTAAACCGATTACGGAATTTTTCAAAGAGCGCCGCGACCTCTCCATCCAAACCTTTTGCCTGCATAAATTCAACCGGCAGTGCGATACGAAGCTTTCTTAACTCGCCGTCGGTGTACGGTTCCAAATGCGCACAGGAAGAAAAATCATGGGGAACGCTCGTTTCATCATGCGGATCAGAACCTCCCGCGACGGAAAGCCCTAAGCCTATATCGTCCACGCAGCGGGCAAAAAGCCCCACTTGGTCGAGCGAGGAGCCAAACGCAACAACGCCGTAACGGCTGATAGCACCGTAAGTCAGTTTTAATCCGTATATTCCGCAATACGAAGCGGGAAGCCGTACGGAACCGCCCGTTTCCGTCCCGAGCGCAAACGGAACCTGAAAGCCTGCAACCACCGCTGCAGAACCTCCCGAACTGCCGCCGGGCGTCAATGTGCGGTCTACAGGATTATGCGACGGTCCGTATACCGAATATTCGGTGGAAGACCCCATCGCAAATTCATCCATGTTTGTTCTGCCGATCGGTATGGCGCCCGCTTCCGTCAAGCGGGTAATAACCGTTGCATTATACGGAGCCTTGTAACCTTCCAATATCTTACTGCAGCAGGTACAGAGTTTTCCCTGCATTGAAATATTGTCTTTTACTGCAAAGGGAAGTCCCAAAAGCGGTTTACCGGCCGTTTTTCCTTCTTTTCTGAGCGCATCGGCTTTTTCCGCCAGAACTTCCGCATCGTCGAAAAATTCGATAAACCCGTGCAGCGGTGTCGTTTGTTTTTCATCCGCTTGATACGCCGCTTTTAATGCACGGACTATATCCACGGAAGTTACCGCCCCTTCATCCAATAACGTCTTTAATTCGGCTAAATTTGCCGTACAAAGATCTTTCATTATTACACCCCGCTCCCGAGAACTTTAGGCACGCGGAAATAACCGTCCATGTATTCACTCGACATTTTCTTCAAATCCGACTGCGTTACACCGGCAACAATAGAGTCGCTACGGAGTAAGCCTTCCGAAATCACCGCAGTGCTATCCGATTCGGCAGGCACATCATACTTTTTTAGAATATCGAAATATTCGACAATTTGACTGACCTGTCCGGCAATAGAGTCCATATCGCTGTCATTCGGAGAAAGACGCGACAAATAGAGCAAATTGTCGAACACCTCAGGAGTAATTTTACTGTTTTGAGTCATTATCCTTCCTTACTTGTAAATCTAAAGAAACGGGGACAGCGCAAAAATTCGTCATTTTTCCGCTATCCCCACTGTTCCAAACCTTTGTTAAATTTCCGGAACTTCATTTTCATGTACCGGTTCTTCCTCTTTTTGGGAAGACAAACGATTTAAACGGCCGATAATTTTCCGCGATTGTTCTTGTGATTCCGCAGTTTTTGAAAAAACACGTATTAAACTGGTAATATTATCTACCATTGAATCGATTTCCGCATTGACCTTTTCGGTCGCTTTCGTTAAGCGGCTAAAGCTGGAGATCGTATTTTCCCGCGTTTCGATAATTTTGCTGTTTTCATCCTTCAGAGCCGTCATCTCTTCCAATACTTCTTTCAGCGTTTGATCCATACGGGTACTATGAGTATCCGTATGACCGATAAAGGTCGCGATTTCCGCAAGCATATGTTCGAAGCCCGTTACCTTATCACTGATATCGGCAAAACTCTGTGCCAGAATATCTGCCGCAGAAGCGGTTTCATCGATAGAAGTCGTAATCTGCTTAATAATCTTTCCGGTAGAATCCGATTCCGAAGACGCCCTTTCCGCCAAATTCCGGATTTCTTCGGCAACGACGGCAAACCCGCGCCCGCT
>NZ_CALHGC010000158.1 GCF_938029485.1 uncultured Treponema sp.
AAATGGTCTCACAGCCTCATTATTCTGCGATTCTGATGTATAGTTGTCTGATGCGATTACCCTGCTGCAGGGAAAAAAGCGTGAAATTTTAGGAAAAATTTCACGCACAAGGAAGGTAAGCGCACAAAGTTCTGTTGTATTGTACAAAACTGCTCCTATCTGTTATGCTACTGGTATCAAGGTATGTTGTTATCAACATATAAACGGATGCTTAGAGGAGGATCACAGTATGAAAAGATCATTTGCCATCAAGTTTATGGCACTGGCGATAATTTCGGTACTGACGGTTACGGCGATTTATGCAAAGCCGAACACAAAGGCGGCATCCTATAAATCGTATAAGGTTTCGGCAACCGACACCTCTGCGCCGGTTGTTTACTTTATCCGAGACATCACACCGGAAGCGCTGCAGGACGAAGAAGGCTATATGACGCTTCCTATCCGCGGCGGGGTACGCCTCAAAGAAAACTATGTCGGTTCTCATTTTAAGAACTACCAAACCTACTTGATTCTTTCTCGCTTTAAAGGTCATGCGATGGGCGGTTTCGGCGGTGCAATCAAAAATATTTCAATCGGTTTTGCATCCGGCATGAGCTACGAGAAATCGGGAAAGCTCAACATTCATTCGGCAGGACGGAGCGTTACGCGGTGGATAAGCGCCCCGCAGGACGAGTTTTTGGAAAGCATGGCGGAAGCTACAAAATCCGTCTGCGACTACATGGGCGGCGGAAAAGGCATTGTCTGCATAAACGTGATGAACCGGCTATCCGTGGACTGCGACTGCGATGCAAACCCCGCAGAGTCCGATATGCACGACATCGGTATTCTCGCCAGTCTCGATCCCGTTGCGCTCGACCAAGCCTGTGTCGATTTGGTTTACAAGGCGCAAGATTCAGGCAGTCTTATTGAACGAATTGAAAGCCGTCACGGAATCCATACGCTTGAGCACGCGGAGAAAATCGGATTCGGTTCCAGAAAGTACCGGCTTGTGGAAATAAAATAAAAGGGGGGAATAAGGAGACAATCACTATGCAAAATAAAGTATGATAAAATGGTGCTCGGGCAGAGAAAATGATATTTATTTTTGCGCAAACTCAATCTTGTTCCGTACCCTGTTCAGCTTGCTGAAATAGACGCCGAGCGTAAAATACAAAAGCAGGAACAAAAGCTGTATGCCGATGTTGCCCCAATCGGGACGCAGCATCCGTTCGATAAAATTATTTGCGCGCACATAATAGTATGTCGGGAAACATTGAGCGAGAGTGCCGATGCTTTTAGGCAGCAGTTCCTGATCCAGAAAAATGCCCGAAATAAAAGCGAGCGCCAACGGAAGTACCGTACCGACAATCCCCATCACCGCTCCTTTTTTCAGCGCTGCGTTCAGCATAAAGGTTGCGCTTAAAATAACCGACGCATAAACGGCTGCATTGAGCGTATAGCTTGCAAGCGGCAGGGCGCCGATAACGTGCCGGTACATCAGCGCCGCAAAGATGATTAAACCGGCAAGGAAGGCGGCAACGACAGTCAGCTGCGCAGCAAAATTTTCAAATGCAAACCGCATATTCGACACCGGCGAAACGGCAGTACGGATCCCCAACCGCTCGTTGTTCAATTCAAACAGCGCCCAGCCGATGGAATTGATAATCAGCGAAAATATTCCCCAGCCTAAAAAATTGAAAAAATATGTAAGCCCTACTGCCTCAGAACTATCCTTCGCTTGATGTATCTTTCTAACTTCAGTCCGCACTACAAGCGCTTTCCGCACTTTTTCAAAATCGAAAGCGCCTTCGGCTTCTTTTGTTGAAAGCGCAAAGCGTAAAAAAGTTTGTATCTGCGAATCGATATAAAATGAGGCAGCTTGTCTGGCGTCTTTAATACTGATAATACCTTTCTTTCCCAATTCGGCCTTCTGCTCAAACCCTTCGGAAATAATCAGTCCCGCATCGATGGAACCGACGGAAATATCCTTTCTGATTTTTTTCAAAAGCGCTTCATCGCTTAAACCGGAGCCGTCTAAAAGCGTAACCGTATGTTTTGTTTGTAAGTAAGCGGTCAGCTGTTCCGAAAGCAGCGAATGATCTTTATCGGCAATACAAACGGCAAGCGGCGTTTCGGAAAAACCTTGCGTGTTCCTCTTTTTCGGCTGCATCGCCATAAAAGACAAGCACAAAAAGATGGCAAGAAATATGATGACGCCGGTTTTCCGCTGCCATACCATCCGCAAAAACTGTTTATAAACTATCATACTGCACCTCCCGCGCATTCAAGAATGCAACGGTCAAAAACAGCGCGATAAACACTGAGTACACGATAAAAAATAACGGAGCCAAATCGTATTCGTGCAGAATATTGATGTTGTATAAGGTATCCGTGAAAAGCGCGATAGGGTTTATCTTGCCCAAAAGCGGAAACGAAGCATCCAGCGCGATTTTGATATTGACGCTCATCAGTCCTGATAAAAAGGAAAGAAAAAGCGAACCGAACACGCATAGCAGCACTTTCGTATTTTCGGTCAACTTAGGAATTGAACCGACACACAGACCGAAAGCGGTTCCGAACAAATTCGCATAGAGCAACAGCGGAACCGTTACGGCAAAATCCGTGATAAGGTTAATTTTCAGCACGAGCATGACAAAACCGATGTATAAAAGATTTGATGCAAGATTAAAGCAGACAAAGAAAAGGACACCGGCAAGATATATCCTAAACCGTTTGATGGGCGCTGCGGACATGCGTACCGCTAATTTCGAAATATTCGCCTGTATGCGTTCGGGAATGGAAATTGAACCGAACATGCTGTATATCGATACCATCGCCAAAAGCGAATAGAATAAAATCGTCATTGAATTATTTTGTTCGTTTTTATTTTCGATAAAGTCTTGCCTGTAAAGTGAAGAGTTCACCGGAATACCGAGCGCTTCGGTTTGCTTTATCTGCTCAGCGATGTTTTTCACGATTGTCTGAGCGATACCGTCTTTGTATATCCTAATCGATAAATCGTCTTCAATAAACGCTTGAATACTGCCTTCGCGCAAGGCTGTATCGGCGGCGTCCCGTTCCATCGGAATGATGTTCAGTACCGGAATAAACTTGAAGATGGCTCTACTGGGATTTGTTTCGGTAATGCCTGTGTTGACTGCAGTACTGATACCCCGCGCGTTGATTGCAGAAAAGATGACAAAAAACAGCGACGATAAAATAATCGGATAGGCAACCGTCCAAAACATACCTTCCATCGTTACGATCATCGAAAGTGCCGTGTACTTTAATTCGCGTAAAAATTTCATCAGTCCCGCAGCTCCTTTCCCGTAA
>NZ_CALHGC010000159.1 GCF_938029485.1 uncultured Treponema sp.
TTAAAGAAGCGGATGAACGCCAAAGCTGTCCGTTTTATGAGCGGTGTACACAAAAAAGCAGCGAGTGTTTATCGTATACGCCGTATCTGCCGCCGGAATGCAGCGAAGGATGCGCGTGTGCAAAAAACGGCATACAAACCATTTTAAGCGTCCGGAATATTTCAAAGACGTTTGATACGGGGAAAGAAAAAACAGCCGCCGTCAAAGACTGCTCTCTGCGGGTGCGGCATGGAGAAATTGTTGCATTACTCGGAAAGTCGGGTTCGGGGAAAACGACCGTACTGCATATCATTGCAGGGCTTTTGAACAAAGATGCAGGTTCCATCGTGTTTAACGGCACAGCAATAGAAAAAAACGATTTGCTTGCACGGGAACATGCCCTGCAAATTGTAGAGCAGGATGCCTTTTCTTCAATGAACACCGCACTCACGGTGCAGGAAATTATTGCCGAACCCTCCGTCATCCGCTATCATAAAGGAGCCGCTGCCTTTACGGAAACAGCGGTGAAGTATGCAAAGCTATGCGGTCTTCCCGCCGATGCTGCTATGCTGAATAAAAAGGCACGGGAACTATCCGGCGGACAGCGGCAAAAAACAGCAATTTTTTACGCGAACCGGCAATGCAGTATATAAAAAGAATAAGCGCAAGAATACCCTGTATCGGAGCATACGGAATAGCCGCTTCAAGAAAGAAGGGAACCCGTTTTCCGTAGAGTGAGAAATAGAATGAGAGATACTTAAAAAGCGAAACATACGGAATATAAAAAAACCGATACTCGCTGCCGTCATCGCTAAACCACCGTGCATAGCGGCCGGGGTCGGTGAATGGAAATCTTTCGTGCCGTATAGGCCCTAAAAAAGAAAACCGGTTTGAAATACCAAATCCCGATGCAATTCCCGCTATTTCGGATTCATCTGCAGCGGAGAGATACGGTTCAACGTTCACTGCAGACGGAAACGCCGCTATCCGGTATCCATTCCATACGGATTTATAGAGATGCAGAGGAGATACAATAAAAAGTAAAATAATTCCGGTTGCGATGAACGCCGACAAGAAATATAAAAAACCGTTCAGCCGCTTCATGGGTTAAGCTGTATAATAGAGTGAAAAATAGCTGCCGATTACAACACCAAGAATCATTCCGGCAAAGACTTCAATGGGAGTATGCCCTTGAACTTCTTTAACGGGCTTAAAGGGGATATGCATTGTCTCCGCCATTTTTGCGCCTACTTCGTTTAACATTTTTGCTTGGAGTCCGCTTGATCGGCGAACCCCCATTGCATCCCTAATAACAATCATCGCAGAAAAGATGGAAAAAATAAATAAATCGGAAGAAACTCCCTGTTTAAAACCGATAGCAGTCGAAAGGGCTGTAACAAGAGCGGAATGGCTTGAAGGCATCCCCCCCGTACGCCACACCAATAAATTAAAGAAAACCGGTAACGAATGCACTGACGAGCAGCAGAATCCGATAAATGTTTTAATAAATTGACTCAGCAGCCAGCTTGTGATAGCCGCTAAAAAAATCGGATTTTGAACTACAATCCTAACCTGTGTAACGAAAGCCTGCATCTTGCTGACAGTTTTGTATAATTACCGGCTTTTGTCAAGACAGGTGTTCGGGTAAACGCATCAGGCCATTTTTTCATATCCGCCATGGATGGCGGTGATGCTAATCAGCAACAAGTTTTGTTTACAAAACTAAAATCCACGAGAATGTTAGTTTTGTAATATATTATAAATATTTCTTATATCAACCGTTTCCGTATTATTAGGAAGCCTAGGTTCGACTTTATCTCCATAAGATAACTTTAGATTAAGGTCGTAAGAAAATCCCTTCTTCTTGTTGTCCTTGGACTGTAGTTCTATATGTGTAATTTTATGAGATATTCTATCAACCCAAATGGTAAAATTATTAGACAGCTCTTGTTTTTGCCTATCTTTTTTAGATTCAAATAATTTCAAAAACTTGTTGCAAGACGAAGATTCATTTACTATATCTAAATCCCTAATAGAATGCATAAAATTACCAGCCTTACCTTTATCAAACTTAATTCTAAGCCCCTTAGAGCCAGATTTATCTGCGATATTTTGATTTTCATCCACTAAAATAAATTGATTTTTACGAAAGTTCTTTACTAGGATACTAGAAGTAGATTTATCATTTCTAATTTTATTATTCAAGTCATCAATACATTGTAAAACTTGCCTACTTACATCGTTTCTACTTAACATTCCGTAGTTAATTTTTATCCACTTACCCCTAAGTTTATTTGCAACACGAGAGAAGTAATTTTCGACTTTTTCTTTTAGCTGGTCTTTATTCAAATTATTATTAACTTCATCTACAGTATCCTCAATAGATAATTTTTTAATATAGCTATTGCTAAGAGTATTAGTAATTTTATCTATATCATCAGCTTTAACATATAAAGATCCGTTGAAGTTTGTTATTAAATCTAAGCCGATTTTAGCTTCTTTATTAGGTACAGAGGATTTACCATTAGATAGTCTACTAACTTTAATTTTAGACCTACCAAAATCTTTTTCTCGTACAAAATCCACACTCATAAATGTGGATGCAGAGTTATTTTTTAAATTTATATCCCCATTAAAACCCGTAGAACTTAATAACCCAGCAAAACCATCGGCCATCATTTTATTGGGATTATTATACCAGCACATACAAGCAAAAATAGATAGGGATATAACCACAATTAATATAACTACAACACCAACAACCACGAAAGACTTCTTTGTTCTACTACATAATGAAGATAGTTTACTTTTATTGTGATTGAGTGTATTGGAGCTCATCGGTCAATCTCTTGCTAATATTTATTGCGTAATCTGTGAATTATATTGTTCTGCCGTCTTTTTAAATACGCCTATCATTTGAGAAATGTCAGAAAGTATATCTGATACAGGTACCGCATCATCCGCAGGGGCATCTTCTACTTTTACCTTATCATAAGATAGATTGATTCCGATATTTGCCGATTGACCTCCTTCTAGAGTCGAAGTCATATTAACAGATTTTAATTGATCTTTATCATCAATTACTATATCTAGCGATATGTTTGTATTAGAATTATTATTTTGTGAAGTTTGCTCTTGTTGACTATTTTGATTCTCTGACTCAGAGGCTAAATTAATTCCTGAACAGCTCTTTGTATCCTTAATAATAGATGATTCTTGTAGTGAATTCATAAACTTGCTTAATACTTCTCTATCAAACTTAACGGAATATATAGTATCGTTCCCATCTTTAGATGTATTCTTTATGAATATAAATCGATTATTTTTATAGACGTCAAGGAATGTATTCTGTATATTTTTATCTTTCTTTAGTTTACCAAAAACATCGGCAATAC
>NZ_CALHGC010000160.1 GCF_938029485.1 uncultured Treponema sp.
CCATAAATTTTATATCAACCATAACGTCATGCTTCCTTAAACACTATTAATCTTTGTCCGATATAGTTTAGTCCGGTATAAAGGCACATACCTAAAAAGAGCGCGATATTATCCTTTATATTTTCAGATTGGTTCACCAGCATCCTATATATCATCCACTTTGCTAAAACATACGCAGCTATATAACAAACAGCAAGATTGAAAACAAATAGCCCTATTTGCTTAAGCGATTTTTGAGTATTTTTAAAAGTAAAATATTTATTTAAAAAGAAGCTCACAACTCCGCCAACGATATAATTGCAAGCGGAAGAAACCCAATAAGAGCAATGAACCAGATTATATAATACAAACATAACACCGGCGCCGATAGCAGTATTGACCACACCGACAATAAGAAACTTCACCAGCTTAACATCAATCAGTTTCATCACCCGAAATAGTCCCATACAGGCATTATAGTAATCTTTTTATCTTCTTTCACAAAAAGATCATAAGCATTCCTCGTAAGGATAAGCCCTTCCCGAACCTTAAAAAAATCCATCGCTTTCAGAAGCCCATTTAACTCCCGTTCAGTATTATCAAGGTTCAAGTCTAAGCACACCTGAATACATTGCGGTGCAAAAAGCGGATTCACGACAAAATCGCACTCACACGTATCATCACTATAATAGTAGATTTGCTTATCGTCAAAAGTCCCGTACTTTCGGCGGAGTTCGTTAAATACAAAATTTTCTAAAATATGGCCTGCATTTTCGCTAAACGTAAGCCCTGCCGTCCGTATCAATCCGATATCGGTAAAATAAACTTTTTTTGGGGCAAGGCTCTGTGCTTTTTGCGACCAAGCGAACTTCTGTACCAAGCTCAATAAATACGCATTCTCAAAATATGAAAAATAATCAAGAATAGTCGTATGAGACTTTACTCCGGCGACTGTTTTCAACTTACTGGGAGAAATCAGTGATGCGGCATTTGAAGCAAGATACACATACAGCCGCTGCAGCGATTTATCATCACTGACATTGTAGCGCACTGCTATATCCCGATATAATATATCCTTTTGAAGCTGCATAACCACTTCGGCATTATTCAGCTTGAGATATTCGGGGAAACCGCCTGTTTGAAAATAGCTTTCAAACGATTGAATACCCTTTTGTGCATGTGCAAAACGCAGATACTCGGAATAAGAAAACGGAAACAGCTCTTTAACGATATGCCGTCCGGTCAGTTTTGTTCCAAGTTCACGGCTTAAAAGAGAGGCATTAGAACCTGTTAATACAACTTGAAAACCTTGATCCAGCTTTTGCCGCACATACAATTCCCAATGCGCTGCGACTTGTATTTCATCAAAAAAAATAAGACGGCTATTCGATTCCTCAATAACAGCATCCAGTATTGCATAATCGGAAACGGAGAATTCCAATAGCCGTAAATCATCAAAATTCAGATAAAAAAACGGCTTATTGAGCTTCTTTACAAACTGCTGCAACAGGGTGCTTTTCCCGCACCGCCGAACACCACATACCACAAACGCATGGGTTGTTATATCGGGGATATCCGCTAATGCATCTCGATATATGCCGTCATCGGTTTTCCACAGTTTTTCGAGTTGTGTAAGATGTATTTTCTTTAATTCTGCCTGTAACATTATGAAGAAAATATATCAATAACCGGCATAGTATGTCAATACCGTCAACATATATATGCCACTACAAACAACATATACATATCAATAGTATTGGCGCACCACCAAAAATAATACACCCCTTGTAAAGGGATACATTATCAATGGGGATGCCTTAAAAGTTGTTTACTTCCCTACCCCGATTCCATGCATATATTCTTCGAGATTGACGGTAAACCGGCGCATTTCTTCAGGTTGGATATCACCGATATTTGCGATACGGAATGTGTCAATATTCCCCAGCTTTCCCGGATAAATGGTAAAGCTATGTTCAGCAGCAAAGTCATGCAGAGCATCAAAACTGTATTGAGGGGTCTTCGGCTCCAAAATTGCCGTAATAAAATGGCTTTGATGATCCTCCTTTACCAGCATTTCAAGGCCAAGCTTTTTAACTGCTGCTACTAGTATATTCCAACACTCGGTATAGCGCGCATACCGTTTTTGAACGGTCTCTTGTTTGGTCTCTAAAACAGCCTGCCGTAATGCGTACATCGTTTGTACCGGCGGCGTAAACCGTGTTTGATGGGTCTTTGAAAAATACGCATATTGATCATACAGATTTAAATAATAATTGCGCATCGGATAGTCTTTTGTTTTTTCAAGTTCGGCTTTATTGCAGATAACAAAGCCTACCCCCGCCATACCTTGAATATTTTTGTTACTGGTCGATGCCATAAAATCTATGCCCAGCGTTTTTAAATCCATCGGCATTCCGCAATAAGCGCTTACGGCATCGACAATCGTAACCATACCGTATTTTTTTGCCATAGGGCAGATAATATGCAAGGGATTGAGCAATCCGGTAGTTGTTTCATGGTATACGCAGGCAAGATGAGTATACTTTTTCGATGCAAATACAGCTTCAAGTTTTTCCAAGTCGATAGGTTCATACGTTGAACTTTTATATACATCCATAGGGATTTTATATACTTGCGCGATTTTTGCCATCCGCGCCCCATACGAGCCGTTATCAATGACTAAAAGCTTACCGGTATCGGGCACACAGGAAGAAACCATAACCTCATCGGCACCGGTACCGGAGCATCCGAACATAACGGTTTCATACTCATCAGGATTAGTCTGAGGAGAAAGAGCAAACAGCTTCATTTCATCGCAAAGCCATTGCATTAAATTCCCGAATTCTTTTTCACGCGGACAAATATCTGCTGCGACTTGAGCATATTTAACACTATCGGTAGTTGTGGCAGGCCCCGGATTAAGAAGCACTTCGCGGCGAACATTGCGCAGACTTTCATTTTC
>NZ_CALHGC010000161.1 GCF_938029485.1 uncultured Treponema sp.
TTTTGGAGGCAGCAAGAAAGATACGGGAGTATCGGCGGCGGCGCGAAAAGAAACAGCGGCAGCTCGGCATACGGGCATATTCCGATTTACGGAAGCTCGGAAAACGGCTCGCTATTCCCCGTGAACGGCAGAAGCTGGAAGAAGAACTCGGTATGACGGCAAACGATATCCGCGATATATATACGCATATTCAAACGCTGATTCGTAAAGTACGGAAAATCGAATATGATTTTGAAGCGCCGACCGAAGATATTATCGCACTTGCAAAAGAAATCCGCCACGGCCATGCGATGCTGAAAAAAGCAAAAGATAAACTGATTAACGCGAACCTGCGCTTGGTCGTGTCGATTGCAAAGAAGTATACCAATAGAGGATTACATTTCTTCGATCTGGTTCAAGAAGGTAATATCGGTTTAATAAAGGCTGTCGAGAAATTTGAATACCGCAAAGGATATAAATTTTCAACGTATGCGACATGGTGGATACGCCAAGCGATAACGCGATCTATCTCCGATCAGGCGCGGACAATCCGCGTGCCGGTACACATGATCGAACAAATCAACAAAGTAACCCGCGAATCGCGGCAGCTGATGCAGAAGTTCGGCAGGGAGCCTACCGATGAAGAGATTGCCGCTCAGCTTGGATGGAATGTCGAGCGGGTTAAGCAGGTTAAGAATGTCGCGCGTGAACCTATTTCGCTTGAAACGCCGATAGGAGAGGAAGAAGATTCTTCACTCGGCGACTTTATCGAAGATAAGGATGTCGAAAATCCGTCGAATCTGACGGAGTATATCCTCTTGCAGGAGCAGCTGCGCGGCGTATTGTCGTGCCTGCCGTTGCGGGAACAGGAAGTGCTCAAGATGCGGTTCGGACTGGATGAAGGCTACGCACTGACGCTGGAAGAGGTCGGTTTGTACTTTAATGTTACACGTGAGCGTATCCGCCAAATTGAAGCGAAAGCATTACGCAGGCTGCGGCATCCTAAACAAAGCTGCAAATTAAAGGATTATTTGGATACATAGGGAATATTGATATAGGGGAGTGAGAGACGATGGTTACAGCGGAGATTTTTGATAAACTGCGTGAATTACAGAATATTCTTGCACGGAAAAATCAGCTTGATAGTGAAATTTTAGAGGCGCCTCAACTGTTGGTAAAACAGGAAGAACTGTTAGCGCGGTATAAAACCAATTATATTAAGAAGAATGCCGATGATGAAGCGATACGGCAAACTATTGGAGCGTTGAAGGCGGAGTTGTTTGAAACCGAGCAGAAACGGGAACACGCCGAAAAAGGGATGGACGGCATTACTACTCAGCGGGAATACGATGCGCTCGATCGGGAGATTCAGGATGCTACCAAAAAAGAAGCCGAGCTTCGCAAAGAAATCCTTAAAAACGAAGCAAATCATAAACGGCTTGACGAAGAGATTAAAAACGAAGAGGCGCTGATTAAGCAGCAGGAACAAGACCTTGACGAGCGGAAGGCAATGATCGAAAAAGAAATTGCCGACAAGAAAAATGAACTTGCCGAACTTGCCGAAGGCGAGCAGCGGATTGCCCCCGATCTTGACAGCGACACATTGTTTAAGTTCGATCGTATTATCAAAAATAAGCAAGGTATCGGTATCGTTCCCGTTCAAGGCAATGTGTGTATGGGCTGTCACATGATCCTATCAGCTCAATTTGCGATTGAGGTACGGGAAGGGAAAAACATTATGTACTGCCCCTATTGCAGCAGAATCCTGTATTATCAGGAAAGCGGGCAGCATTCCGCCGAAAATATGATTTTTGACGATATGGATATGGGCAGCTTAGCCGATTTGGATGATTCACCCGACTATGACGAATCCGAAAGCGGTGAAGATTGATAGAGCAATAAGATAGAGAGCCGGTAACCGCCGTGTAGTATACGGAGGAAAGTCCGGACTCCTTCGGATATGATGCCGGCTAACGGCCGGGCGCTTGCATTGTAAAATGCAGGCGACAGACAGCACAACAGAAAATGAACCGCCGGTAAAACGGTAAGGGTGAAAAGGCGGGGTAAGAGCCCACCGCGCTTTCCGGTAACGGGGCGGCAGTGCAAGCCTCATCAGGAGCAAGATTGAATAGTAAAGGATATCCGATCCTCTATTTACGGGTTGATTGCGGAAATTGCTGCAGCAATGCAGCAATAAGATAGATGGTTACCCTGTTCGCAGACAGAATCCGGCTTATGGCTCTCTATTTTTTATTTTTATAGAAGGGTATCTCTAAAAGGGGGTTCTCTAAAAAATCTCGGTTTTGAAGGATAGCCGAAAAATATTCCGTTTTAAAGGGTCGTAGTTAGGAACGTATGAAATCGAGGCAGTACGTCAAAGTTCAGCATTCTTCCAAAACGCATATTGTAAGATATGCCCTTCTTTTTTTGTGCGTTGCGCTTATCGTTGCAGGTGCGCTGTTCTTTTTCGCTATCTATCGGGCGCGTTATTTCCGGTTGCCTTCGCTGAACTCAGTGTACGGCGATTGGGAAAATAAAGATTATGCGGAAGTGTATGAAAAAACCGCTCAAATCTTAGAGAAACGCCCGATGGACGGAACCGCGCTTGCGCTGCACGGCTTTGCCGCCTATTACCTTTTTGCCGAGCAGACCGACTTATCCGTCGGAGCCGATTATCTTACGGCAGCAGTCGTGCATTTACGCCGCGCACTGTATCTGACTAAAGATAAAGATATTCCTAAGATTGCGTATGTGCTCGGTAAGGCGTATTATCAACAAGGCTATTACTATGCCGATCTCGCGGTGAAGTATTTGGATGAGGCATATACCGGCGGTATCGAGGCGGCTGATTTATCGGAATTCCGCGGTATGGCCGCCTCTTTATTAGGCGATACGGGTAAAGCGATAGAGGCATTTACACAAGCCCTTGCAGCGAATCCTTCCGATTTTGTGCTGTATGCCGTGGCGGAAAACTATAAAAAGAAGGGTGATATACAAAATGCAAAGCTCTATTTCTTTGAAACAATTAAGAAAACCGGCGATGCCGTACTGGAAATACGATGCCGAAATCAACTCGGTCTGCTCCTTTTAGATGAAAATAAACCGGAAGAGGCTTTGGAACAATTTAATGCAGTGCTTGAAAAAAATGTAAATTCTGCAGATGCGCATTACGGAATCGGATTGGTGTATGAAATGCGGGGGGATATGATTAAGGCGCGGTATGAATGGCGCTATGCGATACGGCTTAATCCCATACATGCGGAGACGCGTGCAAAATTGAATATAAACTAAACAGGAGGAACGTAGGGGGTATGGGCTTTTTTAAAAGATTTTCTGCCGATATAGGCATCGATTTGGGTACTTGTAATACTATTATCTATATAAAAGGGAAGGGGATCGTCGTGAACGAACCTTCGGTTGTTGCCGTAGAACGCGGGACAAAATCGGTTGTGGCGGTCGGCGCCGACGCTAAACGGATGCTGTGGAGAACCCCGGGCAACATCATCGCCATACGGCCTCTGAAGGACGGCGTTATTGCGGATAAAGATACGACGGAAAAGATGATCCGGTACTTTATTTCTAAGATTTTGCCGCGCCACAGGCTCATTAAGCCGCGGATGGTTATCGGAATTCCGAGCTGTATCACCGATGTGGAAAGCAGCGCCGTACACGAAAGCGCGTTAAAAGCGGGTGCCGGTAGTGTCGAAGTGCTTGAGGAATCGCTTGCGGCGGCGATCGGCGCCAATATTCCGATTACCGAACCTGCCGGTAATATGGTATGTGATATCGGCGGCGGTACAACGGAAGTATCGGTTATTTCGCTGCTCGGTATGGTCGTTACCAATGCCATCCGTGTCGGCGGCGATGAATTCGATCAGGCTATCATTAAACATATCCGATCCGTGCATAACCTCATCATCGGTGAACAGACTGCCGAGCGCCTTAAAATTGAAATCGGTAATGCATTCCCTGAGAAAAATATGGAACGGGTGGAAATTAAGGGTACCGATGCTATCACGGGGCTTCCCCGCCGCCTCGAAATCGATTCCGTGGAGGTGCGCGAGGCGCTTCGGGAACCCATTACCCAGATTGTAGAAGAGATAAAAACGACACTCGCCCAAACGCCGCCGGAATTGGCTGCCGATATCGTAGAGCGGGGGATCGTTATGACCGGCGGAGGTGCTCTGTTGAAAGGCTTACCGAAGCTCATTTCCAAGGAAACGCACGTTCCGGTTATTCTTGCCGAGAATCCCATGAACTGCGTGGCGATCGGTGCAGGTTTATACTATGATGTGTATAAGGATATGTCGGGTAACCGCAGCCTCTACGAGAGTTTGAACCGCTAATACAATGAAAAGGAAATTTTCATTTAAAATAAAATTCGATATCTTTTTGCTGACTTTGTTGCTTATCATATCTTCCGTTTTGCTGATATTCTCCGGCGGCCGGTTTATCGTCGATTTTAAGTCGGTCGGCTTTTCGGTTGCGTCCGGTACGGAAAATGCCGTACATTCGATGTCGGTATTTGTGACTGATACGGTATCCGCAGTGCGGGAACTTGCCGACCTGCGTTCAAAATATATGGCTTTAAGCGAAAAACTCAAAGATTATGAACTTTTGCAGCGCTCAAATGCCGACATACGCCGTGAAAATAGAGAGTTAAAGGAACTGCTCGGTTTCGCGGATACCATTGCGTATAAAAATATTCCGGCACAGATTACCGGATTTGATCCCGATAACCTGTATTCCGGTATTATCATTAATCGCGGTACAAAACACGGTGTGCGTAAAAATATGCCGGTACTGGCGTTTCAAGGCAGCAACGTCGGCTTGGTCGGCAAAATAGTGCAAACCGGCCGAGACAGCAGCATGATTATCCCGATATATGATTATCAATGCTATGTTGCAGCCTCCGTGCAAACGACAAAGCCCCGGGGCTTGGTCAACGGACAAGGAGCCGCAGACCTTCCGCTTATTATGCAGTATGTACAAAAGCGGGCAAAGGATGAAATCGGTATCGGCGACAGAATCCTTGCATCGGGGGAAAATAATTTATTCCCTAAAGACAGCCCCATCGGCATTATAACCGGCATTAAAGTACATGATTATGAAACCTATCTTGAATTAACGGTACAGCCGATTATCGATTTTTCCCGGCTCGATTATGTATTCGTGCTGGATTTATCGGGCGCCCAAGAGGGGACAATACAGTGAGGAAAGTTATTCTATGGGCGGTTGCAGCAGCCTTTTTACTCGGCGTATTTGAAACAGCTATTTTATCTCATATCCGTTTTTTGCCTGCGCTGCCCGATTTGATTTTAATCCTTGTAGTGTATATAGCCCTGCATAACGGAACTGTTGCCGGTATTACGGCAGGTTTTTGTTCCGGGTTTATTTTTGATTTCCTTTCGCTGGCGCCGATGGGACTCCATTCTTTTGTGTTTACCGCGCTCGGATTTCTTTATGGTCTGTTGTACGGGAAATATAATGTGCGTCGCTTCTTTTTTCCGCTCATACTCGGCCTTTCCGCAACATTGTTTAAGGCCGGAATCCTTTTGTTATTACATGTATTGTTCGGACAAAGTATTCAGATTTATAACTTGCTCGCAGTCGCGTTTTGGATTGAAGTTGCAGAGAATGCACTCTGTGCGCCGCTGCTGTTTATGCTGTTGGGGTTATTTCCGAATGCTTTTGCAATAAGGGAGCTGTGAGTCTCTATGTACGAACAGGATTTTCAACAAGTTGATAGGCGGCTTAAATTTTTTAGCGTCTTTGTTTTCTCTATTTTAGTAATATATCTTTTTAGATTGTTTTCGATGCAGATTGTTCAAGGCGCACAATTTAGAAAACAGTCTCAAACAATATCTCAGCGTTCGGAACGGATACCGGCGCAGCGTGGGGAAATTTTCGACCGTAATGCAAATATTCCGATGGTGCTTAATACCAATACATTCGCCGTATCGGTAACGCCGGGGAAAATTCCGAAAAAATCATTTTCAACGGTTATAGTCCGTCTTGCAAATATCCTGCACATTCCCGTTGCGGAGATCGAAAAAAAATTGCCGGTTAAGCGTACTTCGTTTCAGAGTATTGAAATACGTTCAAACCTTCCTTATGAAGTTATTACCGCGCTGGCAGAGAATATCGACGAGCTTCCGGGGGTTTCGTGGCATTCAAAACCGAGGCGCAACTATGTTGAAACGGGGTCGTTTTCTCATATTCTCGGTTATGTCGGCGATATAACGAAAGAAGAGCTCAAAACTTTCTATAATAAAGGGTACACGGCAAATACTTCAATCGGAAAGGCCGGTATCGAAAAATACTATGATGAGTGGCTGCGCGGAGAGGACGGCAGCGAATACCGTACCGTTGATGCAAGAGGGCGGTTGATTGAAAACAATACCGCCCTTATTCCGCCCAAGATGGGGAACAATCTTATTTTAACGATTGATCGGAAAATTCAAAAGCTTGCGGAAGATGCACTGGGGGAGCGTATCGGAGCCGCCGTTGTACTAAAGCCTGCAACAGGAGAAGTTCTTGCACTTGTTTCGTACCCCTCTTTTGATTCCAACCTTTTTTTGAACGATAACGGCAATGAGATGTATGCGCAAGTTTTGCATGATCCCCGTAACCCTCTGCTCAATCGTGCAGTCAATGCAAGTTATCCGCCTGCTTCGACGTTTAAAATCGCGATGTCTACCGCTATTCTTTCAGAGAAAGCTTTTCCACCAGAAAAAAAAATACAATGTTCCGGTAAAGTAGAATACGGTAATCACTTATTCCGTTGCCATCAGCGTTATGGGCATGGGTATTTGGATTTGCGGAATGCGCTCGCACAATCCTGTGATATTTACTATTGGACGGTTTGCCGTGATAACCTCGGTATCGATAAGATGGTCGATTATGTTCGTGATTTCGGATTTGGTAAATCTGCTGAACTCGATCTGCCGGGGCAAGCGATCGGTCAGGTGCCCAATCCCGTTTGGAAAGAACGACAATTCCATGAAAAATGGCTTGGCGGGGATACGATGAATATGGCCATCGGCCAGGGATTTATGCTGGCTTCTCCGTTACAAGTTGCAAATATGGTCGCAATGGTTGTCAACGGCGGAGTAATTTATAAACCGCATTTGTTAAAAGAAGTACGCACTCCCGGTACCAATGAGCTTATATATGAACAAAAGCCCGAGATATTACGGCAGAGCGATATTCCGCCGGAGGTGTTTGCACAGGTTCGCGCTGATATGCGATACACAATCACAGACGGAACTGCACAGTATCCCATGCATAATAAAATCGTGCAGCTTGCCGGAAAAACCGGTACGGCAGAAGTAGGTCTTTCGGATAGATGGCATTCATGGATGGCTGCCTACGGACCTTACAATACTCCGGCAGAAGATGCCGTTATAGTAGTTGTACTGGTTGAAGCGCAGAATCAATGGGAGTGGTGGGCGCCTTATGCCGCAAATATTATCTTTCAAGGTATCTTCGCGGATCAAACGTATGAAGAAGCGGTTGAGGCACTCGGCGGCAGACGCTTTTTACCGACAGTAAGGACACGGCAGGAATGAACATTCGGAATATTACCAACTTTGATTATTTACTTTTTTTAGCCGTAATCGCTTTATCGGTTATCGGCATTCTCTTTATTTATTCTTCAGGAGTAAATTCCGATGGGGTATCGGTTTCTTCCGAATATATCAAACAGCTTATTTGGGTTATTTCCGGGGTTGTCCTGTTATTTGCGGTAAGTCTCTATGATTACAATAAAATAGGCGAGCGTATATTACTTATCTTTATTTTTACGATGCTGTTGCTCGTTTATACTCGGTTATTCGGTAAAAATGTAAAAGGGGCTACCAGCTGGATCGGTATAGGAAGTTTCGGTATACAAGTTTCGGAATTTACAAAGATTATCTATATTTTATATCTTGCATGGTACTTGGCAAGGTCTCAGAATGAGAATGAACTGCGCCGATTTATCAAAGCCGCTGTTATTATGGCTATTCCGATGTTCCTTATTTTATTGCAGCCCGATCTTGGAACCGCCTCCGTCTATCTACCGATTTTTTTAATTATGTGCTTTATAGCGGGTCTCCCGCTTCGGTATGTGTTCGGATTATTGGGAATAGCTGCGTGTACGCTCATTTTTACACTGTTACCGCTCTGGGAAACGAGTATTTTGCGTCGGGCATCTCTTGCGGTAAAAGTGTTTGGAAATAAAAACTTTGCACTTTTGGTCATTTTTTCTTTAACCGGAGCAGCTGTTATTGCGGTGCTCGGATATGTCCTATTAAAGCGGAAATATTATTATTGGATCGGCTATGTTTTGGGAATCGTTGCCGTTTCCTTCGCCGGTGCATTGGTCGGGAGTAGAAAATTACAGGATTACCAGATGAAACGGTTGATTATCTTTTTGGATCCGAATATCGATCCGCTTAATGCAGGGTGGAACATCATCCAATCGATGACGGCAATCGGTTCAGGCGGGAAAACGGGCTTAGGTTTTCTAAAAGGAACACAAAGCCATTACAGCTTTTTACCGGAACAAAGCACCGACTTTATTTTTAGTATTCTGGCGGAAGAATGGGGATTTCTCGGCGGGCTTGTGGTGTTTGGACTGTATGCAATCATTTTTTTACGCATATTTTTGATTATTCAAAAGACAAGTGATTTATTCGGTAAACTCATTGTCTCCGGTGTTGTCGGAATGCTCTTTTTTCATTTCGTTGTCAATATCGGGATGGTCATGGGTTTTATGCCGATTACCGGTATTCCGCTTTTATTCCTATCGTATGGCGGTTCGTCTCTGTGGACTGCGATGATTGCCGTCGGTTTGGTAATAGGAATCAATCTGCGGCAATTATAAAAAGGCCTTGGTTCTATTGTACGTGGCCGCTTGCAAAATCCGAGACGATACGTTACACTGTTAAATAGGAGTGGTTGCATGACAATACATAACCTTATGGAAGATTTCGTATACAACGAAGTGAATAAAGTTTTTGATGCTGCGAAGGATAAGAATGAACCCTGGTTCACCTGTAATTGTATGCAGTGCCGTTTGGATACGGTTTGTTTTGTTTTAAATCGGATTAAACCGCGGTATACGGCTTCCGGTAGAGGTATGGCGCATTTTTTGCAGATTGACCAATCGGAAAAAAATCAGCTTCTTGCCGATATTTCGACATTAGCGTTTGAAGGTATGAAAACCGTTCTTAGTACAAGGCGCTCTCACACATCTTCGGAGCAAGTGCTGCCGTCCGGTCATGTATTTAATTTCCCTACTATCACGGGACGAGTCTTGGATGGTCAAACCTTTTCTCCTGTTTCGGATCTGCCCGTTGCTTTATATTTGGAAGATGCTTTGGTGGCTCAGATGAATCATCTTTGGGATAATCCGTATACTATTTCTCAAAAGACGCCGGGTACCTATACCTTTTGGCCGTTTCCCATCCTTGCAACGGAATTGGGTGAAAAACGGATTTTCAATTTTTATATTCATGCGGATAGGGAAGGATATGACCCTATTCACTACCATTTTAAACTCGGTTTGGTGAGCGATGCAAACGTAAAACGGGATCTTGATGCGGAAAGTTGTCATAATTTACCCGATTTATATCTTTTTAGTAGGGCATAGGGCATCTATAAAAAACTCGGACGGTTTTTTAGAAGCTCTCTATAAAAAGCTCCATTGGGTGGCAGCATTTTGTTTAGGGGTTGTATATGAAATTGGTGTTTTTAGGCCCTCCGGGGGCAGGAAAAGGAACCTTGGCGTCGGAAGCAGCAAAATATTACGATATTCCCCATATCTCGACGGGTTCGATGTTTAGAAATGCTATAAAAAAACATACTCCATTGGGAGAAAAAATTAAAAAGGTTATTGATTCCGGTGCGCTTGTTGATGATGAAACAACCGCTGCTTTGGTAAAAGAGCGGTTAGCTCAAACCGATGCTCAAAACGGCTTTATTTTAGACGGATTCCCGCGAACGATTGCTCAGGCGGAAATATTGGAAGATTTTTGTAGTCTTGATGCTGTTATCAATTTCGATATTTCGGATGAAGCGGTGATTAAACGCTTATCGGGCAGGCGGCTATGCCCCTCGTGCGGTAAAAATTTTCACATTGAGTTTATGAAGCCTCTTGTTGAGGGAGTATGCGACAACTGCCGCGCTGCATTGGTTATCCGTGAGGATGATAAAATAGAGGCGATTGTAAAACGACTTGAAACCTATCGTGAACAAACGTTTCCGTTAATTAAGTTTTATCAAAATAAAAATCTGCTTATAACCTTAGACGCGAAGCCTGCTCCGGCAGCTATTTTGGAGAACTTTGTTAAACTATTTTCCCTCAAGCAAATTAAATCTAAGGAAAACCTCTGAACGCTCAAGTTTTAGAGGTTTTATGAAGGATATCTCTTTTTGAATTATACGCTTGATGATGAGATCGCTGCTATTGCAACAGCCTTAGCGCCTGCGGCACTCGGTATTGTGCGGACTTCGGGGGCGCGGAGCATTGAGCTCATCTCTCGCTTTTTTTCCCGTCCAAATGCTTTGTTACAGTCACAAGGGCATACGCTCGTTTACGGCTGGATACACGATGAGGGTATCAAAATAGATGAGGTAGTGCTCTGTGTGTACCGCGCTCCGAAAAGCAATACCGGTGAAAATGCCGTCGAAATTATCTGCCACGGCGGGCCGGGGGTCGTAAAAGCGATTTATCGGCTCTGTATCAAAAACGGTTTTCGTGCGGCGGAGCGTGGCGAGTTCACCTTTCGCTCGTTTATACACGGTAAAGCAGATTTAACCCGTGCGGAAGCGGTGCGGGAAATCATCGATTCAAAAACAAATACGGCGCAGCAAAAGGCCGCCGGTCGGCTTTCCGGTACCGTATTTCACGAAATAGAAACAATCAAAACGGATTTAATGACAGCGCTTGCTGCTCTTGAAGTAGGAATTGAATATCCCGAAGATGAGGAAACGATTGCAGACAGTTTTGACGAATCACTCCTTCAAAAACCATTCTCTGCTCTGCAGCAGCT
>NZ_CALHGC010000162.1 GCF_938029485.1 uncultured Treponema sp.
ACAACGCAGATGCCCGCATATTTGCAAAAGACTAGACTTTGAATTTAGAAACCTCCCTCGCCAATGCCTCAATGCTCTGTTTATTCTTTTGCGCTATTTCGTGTACTTCTTGCACGGAACCGTTAATTTGCATAGCGCCTGAAGCCATCTCGTTCATACTATCGGTAATGATATGGGTAAGGTCGCTTAAATTATGCATTTCTGCAACAACGCCCTCCCCTCCTTTCAGCATTTCTTCGGAACCGGATTGAACTTCCATCGTTACCGTGTTGATGTTTTTGATTGCAATAAGAACCTCTCTACTGCCGTTCTCCTGCTCTTTCATCGCTTCGGTAAGGCTATCACTCATCGACTTTACCTGACCGGACAAATTGAAAATCATATTAAACTTTTCTTCTACCGTTTGGGAAGAATTGGAAAGCGTTTCAATTTCACCGGTTAACGTTTTAAGCGTTGCCGTTATCGCTTTACCCTGCGCAGCGGAATCTTCGGCAAGTTTTCTAATCTCATCGGCGACAACGGCAAACCCTTTCCCTGCTTCACCGGCGTGGGCAGCTTCGATGGCAGCATTCATTGCAAGAAGGTTTGTCTGTGATGCAATATGCTGGATGACACTTGACGCTTCCATCAGACTGCCGGACTCTTCCGCAATTTTTTGCGTTACGGTATTTGAGGTAACTAAGGTTTCTTTCCCGTCCTCCGTTGCTGCTGCAAGATTTTTAATTGCCGCATCGGTTTTTTCCAAGGTTTGTGTGATAGAAGCGATATTTGCAACCATCTCCTCTACCGAAGCGGACGATTGCGCAACACTGCCGGCCTGTGTGTCAATACTCTCGTTTAACTTTTTAATAGTTTTGATAATCTCTTCGACTGTAGCATCCGTTTCCGTAACGCTTGCAGCCTGCGTCAGCGCCTGCTGCTTTACGGTATCGATACTGGCACTGATTTGATGTACGGAAGATGCCGTTTTGCTCATATTTGAGGCAAGTTTATTGCCGATTTCTTCCATAATGCTGCTATTAGCGCCGACCGATCTGATAGACGCACCGATTTTAGCAATCGTTTCATTAAAATAGTGAGATAGATCGGTAACTTCATCACTACCGGTAATCGGCAGCCGAACGGTTAAATCACCTTCACCTTGCGCAATGTCTTTTAGCGCTCTTACTGCAATTTGAACGGGACCTACCATTTTTTTGGCAATAAAATAGACGATGACAAGCGATATAAGCAAAATGATATTTCCCATAATACTAATCGAACGCCGCAAGAAGGCAAGTGTTTCCATAAATTCATTTACCGGCGCCCTGATAATAACTCCCCATCCGGTACTTTTAATCGTCGCATTAGCAGCAATATATGAACTTCCGTTAAAATCGTAGTAACCGACATTGCTATGCGTTGTATTGAGTGCGTGCTGAATAAAAGAAGCCAATGATGCCTGCTGCGAGTTAGTCTTTGCTTCTTCGATAGGATTGTACATTTTTTCTACTAATGCTGTATCTTTATGTGCAATAATATTGCCTGTTAAACCGATAATATAGCATTGACCGGTCTTACCCACAACAATGTCCGCTATATCTTCCGAAAGACGTTCGGCCAATATGACTGCATTTAAAACCCCTACGATCGTATGAGCGTCATCATAAACCGGTACTGCAAAAATAAGCACAAATTTATCCAAGGAACGGGAAACCAACGGTTCAGAAACGAAATGTTTACCGCTTACCGCTGTCTTGAACCATTCGCGATCGGCAACCGAAACTTTTTTTCCGTCTGAGGTATACCGTACTCCGGAAAGGTTATACAGATTAAGCTGCGCTAATCTTTTATTAAAAGCAACTTCTCTTTGAAGCTGCGCTTCTTTTTCTCCATACGGTATCGATTGATCTGCAAGAATAGGCATACGCGCGATGCCTTCGAGAAATTGAAAGGTGGAATTTATCCGTCCATCGATAATTTCCGCAACGTCCGCAGCCTTATCCGTTAAATGAGCCTCTACTTTTTCAGATACTGCTTTGCGCGCTATATTGATAGCGAGTACACCTTCTACAACAGAAGCAATTGCGATTAAAATGCCGAAGATCAATACCAGCTTCGTTTTTAAAGAGAACCGCCTCTTGTTTTTTCCGTTATTCATAAACGTGCCTCTCATCATGATGATTACATTTGTGAGTATTGATGAAAAAAGAGTTTTAAATGTCCGCATTTTTCTATCAATATTCTATTGAACTCTATTAGTATATACGTTTTTTTCGGAATGACAAGCGTACGCGTATGCTGCTTAAAAATTTAGGTTAAAAGAATAAGATGCTATCCGTTGACTGCTGTCACAACGTGCGCCTAAAAATCTTGCGCAAATATTCGTTATCCGATAATCTTACGGCATGGAAACTCAACATAAACTTTATTTTTCTTCGGATTATATGGAAGGGGCGCATCCTGCGATTATTCAGCGCCTTGTGCAAACGAATATGGAACAAACGGCAGGATACGGAACCGACGAATACTGTGAGCGGGCACGCAGCCTCATCAGAAAAGCGTGCGAATGTCCTGAGGCGGCGGTGCATTTTCTTGTCGGCGGTACTCAGACAAACGCAACGGTTATCGATGCGCTCCTCAACCGGTATGAGGGCGTTATCGCAGCTGAGACCGGACACATCGCCGTGCACGAAGCGGGAGCGATAGAATTCGGCGGGCATAAGGTACTCCCCCTTGCCTGCGGCAAAGGTAAAATCACCGCCGCTTCGGTTAAACGGTATCTACGAGATTTTTATGAGGACGGAAACTATGAGCACATGGTGCATCCGGGAATGGTGTACATCTCGCAGCCGACGGAATACGGAACGCTCTACACCAAGCAGGAGATGAGCGCGATCAATGCAGTGTGCCGCGAATATCATATTCCGCTGTATGTTGACGGAGCGCGACTCGCGTATGGGCTTGCCTGCAAAGAAAACGATGTAACGCTTGCCGATCTTGCAACGCTCTGCGATGCTTTTTACATCGGCGGCACCAAATGCGGAGCCCTCTTCGGCGAAGCGGTTGTTATTCCCGATCCGAAACGCAGTCCTCATTTTTTCACTATTATGAAACAGCATGGCGCCTTACTCGCAAAAGGAAGACTGCTCGGCATTCAGTTTGAAACGCTTTTTACCGATGACTTGTATCTTCATATCGGAGAAACCGCAATCCGTGCTGCCGACACCATCCGCGCTTTTCTCAGCTCTCACGGATATGAGCAGTATTTTATTGCACCGACCAATCAAATCTTCATTGTACTCGAAAATACCCTCTATGCGGAGCTATCTCAAAAAATCTCTTTCGGCTTTTGGGAAAAGAAAGACGATTCGCACACCGTTGTCCGCATTGCAACCGACTGGGCAACCACGGATGAAAACGTAGAAAAGCTCTTACAAACGCTTGCGTAAACGGTACATTTTGGGCATCTCTAAAAACTATACCTGAGTTTTTAGAGATGCCCGGATGCCTTTTCTTATTTGCGAAACTCTTTCACCTTTTCCGCAAAGTCGCGCAGCGCGGCAGAAACGCGCACGGTAACATCTGCCGTATTCATACCGCTCAAGAGCTCGATACCTTCATCGATATTGCTGACCGCCCATATCCTAAACCGCTTTTCGGCGATAGCGTTGATGACGCGCTCCGGTAAAAAGAGATTGTTTTTATTGCCCTGAGGAATCATCACACCTTGTGTGCCGGTAAGCCCGAGAATCGCGCAGGTGTCGAAAAAGCCGGTTATCTTTTCTGAAATACCGCCCACCGGCTGCACCATACCGAGTTGATTCAAACTGCCGGTTACCGCAATGTCCTGCCTGAGCGGGATGCCCCCGATTGCGGAAAGCAGCGTGAAAAGCTCGGCGCAGGAAGCGGAGTCTCCGTCGATCATACCGTACGATTGTTCAAAGCAGATTGCAGCGGAAATCGACAGCGGAAAATCCGGCGCGTATTTTTGCCGGAGAATCGAGCTGATGATGAGGTGCGCCTTATCGTAAATTTCGCCGGAAAGCCCCGCCTCCCGCTCGATGTTGATAATACCGGCAGTACCCGGCGAGGCTTGTGCGGTAACGCTCACCGGTATGCCGAAGGTATGGAAGCCGCGCTCCTCTACGGCAAGCCCGTTGATTTTTCCCACTGCGGTACCGGATGTGTCGATTAAAATCTCTTTGAGCTGCACCATCTCGGCGAATTTTTCTTCGGGTAGGGCTGCAAGGTAATGCCGCCGCTCGATTGTTTTGGTAATGATCTCATCGGTGATAAGCTCGCACGATTGCTGCTTCGCCGTATAATTCGCCTCCGCAACAAAATCCGCAATCTTCGTAAACTGAGCGGAAATCAAATGCCGGCTCTCCGAAAGTTCAACCGTATATGCAAGCAACTTCGCATACCCCGAATCGCTGAACGGCAGCGAATGCCGGTCTTTTACAAAGGTTTCGATGAGCGCCAAGACGGCGGCCAAGTTTTCATCCGTCAGCGGCATCACCGAATCGAATTCTGCGCACACCTTGAACAACTTATAAAAGTCGGGATCCTCTTGATAGAGAATCTCATAGGAATATTCGCCGCCGATGATGATAACCTTCAGCTGTGCAGGAACCGGTTCGGGCTTTAAAAGCGAAGGCGTATGCGTACCGGCGGGCGGCGCTTGCACGGCGATACGTCCCGACTGCAGCACCCGCTTTAAATACACCCACGAATCTTCTTCTTCCAAAAGGTCTTTCAGCCGCAGCACCAAAAAGCCGCCTAAGGCACGGTGTACCGCTCCTCCGCGCAGCCGTAAATGACCGTTCAGCAGTCCGTCTTCTTCATCGCCATGCCCTTCGATCGTTCCAAAGAGGTTGGAAAAATTCGGCTGGTTTTCGTCGATAACGTAGGATTTATCCTCCGTATTTTCGCAAATCAGATTGATTGCATACCGTCCGAAAAAAGCCTTCTTGTGCCGCGGAGACTTAAAGGGCGCTGCATACATCACGGCACGGGCAATCAAATCCGCCTCGGTCTTTTTTAAAAAAGAAGCAATCTTCTCGTTGTGTTTTTTCTGTATATCGGTTTCGGCAGGATAGCCGTTCAACAGCGCACGAGGCTTTTCAAGCTCCGCCGCGATGATCGGTTTGAGTAAATCGATGTAGAGCTGCTTGAGTTTTTCTTCCGCCTCCGTTCGGTTTTTCCGCAGCAGGGCAAAAAGATCGGCCAGCTCATCGAGCGAGCGGTAATATGTTTCACGCAAATCGTTGAGCGCTTGTTCGGAAAACTTCTTCCGCGCAACCAGCAGCTGCAGCTCCCCGAACGGAACCTCTTTTCCTTTAATGAGCGGAATCAAATCGACGGATTGATTGGAATCGTCTTTCAGCTGCAAGAGTTTAAATCCCCGCGACAGCATCGTTACTTCAAAATTTGCAAGCAGGGAATTTTCGTCGCTGTCTACCGCCGACATAATCTTCTTTTGAGCCGACAAAAAATTCTCCGATTTTTCAATCTGCAACGCCTGTTTATAGAGAGCTTCAATCGCATTCTTGAGGCTGTGCTGAAACTTCTTGCCCTCCCCTGCCGGAAAAAACAGCGCGATCGGTTCCGCCGGATGCCGGTAGTTATGCGCATATGCAATATCTTGCAAGGCGGCGGTATTTGGTTTATAGTCCTTGAGCAGCGAAGAGAGAACCGTCCGGCGGCCTGTTCCCGGCGCTCCCATAATAAAAATGTTGTAGCCGTCGTCCCGAATATTTAAGCCGAGTTCCAATGCGGACACCGCGCGGAGCTGCCCGACAATCGGCTTATGCGGCGCCTGTGTTTTTAATGCGGCGATTTTCGATTCCGGTATGTTGAATTGAATTTCTGAAATCGGAAGCTCCTGTGCCGAAGCCTGCTGCGGGATGTTTGACGTTGATGATGTATTCAATAGCTTCACTCTCCTCAATAATTATGAGATACAAAAGGAAAAAAAAATATGACCGATCTGTTACTAAGCGAGCTTGTAGTTCTGCTCCTCTTACTGCCGGTATTACTGCGTCCGTTTTCAAAAAGTTTAAAAAAAGGCCGCGCAATTCCTATTCTACCTTTTCTGAGCCTCTTTGTCTGTATCTGTATTATCATCGGACAGGGAATCGTCCTCTATCTTTTTATTCTCGTTCTCTTTGTACTGATTGTCTGCCTTTCGGAAATAATACGGCTGGCTGCGTTTTCACAAGAGATACCGAACGATTTTTACGGCATTGCATCGATGATGCTGCGCATTGTGCTATTGTGCCTTTTTTGCGGAACAGCGTATTGCGCATTCAGATTTGCGCCGGAAGCAAGTATCAGAACCGAATATCCGCTGACCATCCGTTCGATCGAATTAACCGATAAAACAAACGCCGGTACCGATAAAGGCACTGCCGGGCAAAGCGCCGATTCGGCTTCGCATGATTCTTCAGCTCCGAGTAATCTATCCGCTTCGCGGAATCCTATCGAAGGATTATTGATTGAGCGGCAGGGCGGCGCCGATAAAAGATCGCTGGTTATTATTGCCGAGGCCTTTCCATACACCGAACGGCCGGAAACGCTCGCCTCACTTCTGGCGGATCAAGGCTATACCGTTGCGGAAATCACGAGACTCAAACCGCGCGGCATTATTCCGCGCATCGAACTGTACCGCAAGCTGCTGCACCTGACCGGAAAAAAAGAACAGCGGTATTTAATAAAAGAAGATGATCCGCAGACGGCTGCATTCTTTGCCGGTTTTCTCGAGCAAACGGTTGCCCGCTACGGACGCAATAAGCGGATATTTTTATATGCGGAAGGTATCTATACCGATTTAGCCGCGCACTTCTGTACGGAAAATCCGGGCGTATTTACCGGTGTATTTTTCGCTCTTTCTGAAGAAGAGCCGCTGCCGTCCGCCCCCGAAGGATGGGTACGAATTGTACGGGAACAACAGTCTGACACTCCAGCCGAAGACCGTTTTGCGGCGGGCAATGCCGCTGCCTCATCCGACGCTGTGGTATCCGATACCGCACGGCAGAATATAGCGGAACAGGCGCGGCCGTTCTGCTATTACATCCGCCCCTACCCCAAACTTGCAGGATTCGGGCAACTGCGTGCAGAGGATGCCCTCGCAGCGGAACTCTTAGGCAGCGGCCGCAGTATCGGCAGGCAGGACAAAGCCGCTGCCGCCGCGGCATTTAACCGGTATGCAATACTCTTTTGAACTGCTCACCCCGGAAACCATCTATGACGCGGCTGCATTCGTGCGGCAGCACGAATACCGCTGCATCGATCTTGCAGAGCAGCTGCGGCTTTGTCTGTATCCCGGCTATACGGCGCGGTATAAAAAGGCGGCAGCCGTCTATATCTGCCCGCAACGGCATACTTGCCCGCAACCGCAAAAAATCTGCTGCGGAGTCTTACTGTTCAGCACGTATGGGCTTTTGTTCCACTGTATCGGCACGGAACTCCCTGAGGAAACGGTTTTAGCTTTCGGTAAATTTTTTTTAGGGCAGGACTTTCCTTACACGGAACTCCATGCCGTTGCAGGCTTTCGCGAACACACGCTTATCTTTGAGCGGATTATTAAAGGAAGTATTGCCGAAACTACTTCCGGCCGAAATACATCAGCTCCGGCTCTGCTCGACGCTGCCGTAGATTACTACCTAATGCAGCGCACCGAACCTTGTGCGGATATATTCTTTCAAACTGCGCAATCCAAGCTGAATACAGCGCTGTCGATTGGACGCGCAACGGAGAATGATCTTACAGAACTCTTCCCGCTCCAGCTCGATTATGAACATACCGAGGTTGCCTATGAAGGCCGCCCGATAAACCCTGCCGTCTGCAAACTGTCGCTGCGCGCACGGCTTACAACCGAATACATCTACAAGGTCTCGGCAAACGGGCGCATCGTCGCAAAGGCCGGAACCAACGCGCAGGGCTTTCACTGGTTCCAAATCGGCGGCGTCTACACCCTGCCCGCATACCGAAATAAAGGATTAGCCGCAGCAGCCGTTGCGCATCTTATCAATACCCACAGCACAGAAGCGCACGGCTTCGCACTCTTCGTAAAAACCGCCAACACAGCCGCCCTCCGCGTATACGAAAAGCTCGGCTTTGAGCAGTGCGGGCTGTTCAGAATGAGTTACTGGAAAATGTAAAATAAAAAATGTAACCAACGATTGACTTTTACCGTAGTTTGTATATACTGATATTTCTGTGAGGTCATACTATGAAAAAGTATATTGTAGGAATGTTAATCGTTATTATCGGTTTACTCGTCGCATTTGCTCCCTTCGGATTTGCTCATGTCTGTTTTCCTAAAGCTGACGGCGGTTTTATGAAATGCCATTGGATGGGTGAGGCTGTCCGAATGCTGGGCGGTTTAATTGCTGCATTGGGCATCGTATTTTTACTATTTAAAAGTTCCCGCATCGGTATTGCATTTTCCACTATCGGGCTTGGTATTTGTCTGATATTATTGCAAACGGTTGTTATCGGCACCTGTAAGACTGCAACCATGTCTTGTAACGTTTATACCAAACCTACCATTTTACTGCTGGCAATCGCGCTGATAGCCGCTAATGCAGGGTATCTATTCGTCAACAGAAAACGATAAATTTTGCCATTGGATCATTACGGTATGTTATTGCAAACAAAAAATCTTTCCAGAACATTTATCAGAAACGGTTCCGATTTCTTTGCCGTCAAAGATGCCGATTTCAACATCAATACTTCCGATTTCGTCTTTATTGTCGGCCGCTCCGGTTCAGGAAAAACGACACTGCTGAATCTCATTTCGGGAATTTTAGATCCGACTTCAGGTACCGTTTCCTTTGAAGATAAAGATATTACGCTGATGAGTGATACCGAAAAAAGCTATTACCGTAATGAGTCTATAGGGTTTGTTCCGCAATCACTCGGCGCCTTGCCGAATCTGTCGGTGCTGGATAACGTGCGCGTTCCGTTTTTTTTATTTGA
This sequence comes from uncultured Treponema sp., assembly GCF_938029485.1. Classification (GTDB taxonomy): domain Bacteria; phylum Spirochaetota; class Spirochaetia; order Treponematales; family Treponemataceae; genus Treponema. The sequence goes on from NZ_CALHGC010000162.1 coordinate 8,965, forward strand.
ACGGGACGGCGATACCGAAGGGCGGGCGCTGAGTTTGTTGGAAGTGATGGGGATAGCTCATCTAAAAGATGAAATGCCGAAAAATCTTTCAGGAGGAGAATCAAAGCGGATGCTCATTGCGCGTGCCTTGATGAATGCTCCTAAGCTGCTCATCGCTGATGAGCCGACGGCAAACCTCGATGCGGAAACGGCTGCCGGTGTTATGCAGGCAATAAAAGATGTAAACAAGCTCGGAACGGCCGTGCTTATCGTAACGCACGATTCCGCTATCTTGGAGCCGAATTATACCACCTACCGGATGGATGCCGGCACTCTTTCAAAACTCTAGGTCTAGGTCTTCCATAATACTGCTTTCTTATGCTATAAATAAAAACCGAATAACAGTCCGTACCGCCGATATATTTTAAAACCGTAAGGGCTTTTCAGTTGCAAACATATCATTCAGGTACAATCGGCTTTTTGTAAAAAATTTCTAAAAAAAGTGATTTTCAGCAGTTTTTTCAAGCCAAACTCGCAACGAAGCTATATAACGAATATAAGAAGCAGTTGAGTGTCCGGTAGGTATCGGAATCAAAAAATGCTTTTGAAGAACGTTAATGGTACTATTCTGACGGAAACGACCGGATGCATTATAAGTAATGGAGGGATGTATATGGCAAAAACAAAATCAGAAATAAATCAGGTAACAAATATTACCGATGCCGATGAAAAACTCAAAGCATTAGAGGCCGCGCGTCTGCAAATCGAAAAGGAGTTCGGACAGGGTTCGCTGATGAAGCTCGGTGCGAAAACCGAGGCAAGCGGTATTGAAGTAATTCCTTCCGGCAGCATTCTGCTTGATGAGGCTCTCGGTATCGGCGGCTATCCGCGCGGTAGAATTATCGAAATATTCGGCCCGGAGTCGTCGGGAAAAACCACGCTTGCTCTCCATGTTGTCGCCGAAGCACAAAAGCGGGGCGGTATTGCGGCGTTTGTGGATGCCGAACACGCGCTTGATCCTCAGTATGCACAAAAGCTCGGCGTCAATATCGATGAGCTGTGGGTCGCTCAGCCCGATGCGGGAGAGCAGGCCTTGGAAATCACCGAAAACCTCGTCCGGTCGGGCGCAGTAGACGTTATCGTCGTAGACTCGGTAGCAGCTCTTACGCCGCAAGCTGAAATCGACGGCGAAATGGGCGATTCGCACATGGGCTTGCAGGCACGTTTAATGAGTCAGGCACTGCGAAAGCTGACGGCAATTATCTCGCGGTCAAAATGTATTCTCATCTTTATCAACCAAATCCGCATGAAAATCGGCATTGCGTACGGCAACCCCGAAACCACCACCGGCGGTAATGCGCTCAAATTCTATTCATCGGTACGCATCGAAGTCCGTAAGGGTGAGGTGCTCGGCAAGGATGAAGATGAAGCATGGGGTAACAAGGTTCGCATCAAAGTAGTAAAGAACAAGGTTGCTCCGCCGTTCCGGAAAGTCGAACTGGAAATCCTATTCGGCAAGGGTATCTCACCATACGGCAGCTTGCTGGACTGTGCGGTAAAATACGAACTGATAGACAAAAAAGGCGCATGGTATTCATATAAAGAAGATAAAATCGGGCAGGGGCATGACAACGCCGTAAAGTTCTTGGAGGATAATCCCGATATCGCAATCGATCTTGAAAAGACCTTGCGCGCTCAGCTTTTCCCCAACCAAAAATACGTGTCAAGCTTTGTGAAAACCGATCAAGCCGCCGATTCCGGATCTGCGGGTAGAACACCGTCCGGCACCGGCGAAGCATCGGCTGCGGCAAAGACAGGGGTATCAAAGGCGGCAGCTTCCGTAAAACCGGGAGATACAAAGGCTGATACAGAAGCCGATGCTCAAACTGCTCCGGCAGGGAAAAAATCCATGCTCGAAAAAGCAGCTCTCGCTAGCGGCAAAACTGAAAGCTTGAATGCCGATTCTGCAGCAGTATCCGCTGTGCATAAATCAAAGCCGGGCAGCGCTTTTGACGGCGACAACGAGCTCTTTTAAACAGCCTGATATCACAGGGTAATCGCATCAGACTGTTTTGCTGTATTTCCCGCAGAATAATGAGGCCGTTC
>NZ_CALHGC010000163.1 GCF_938029485.1 uncultured Treponema sp.
GCTGCCAAAAGTGTACAAGGATGTACACTTTTGGCAAGGCGACGCAGTAGATGTACCGTCTATTTCAAAAGGACGTTACCTTGTTTTTTTTATACGATTATTGTACACTCGCCCCCATGAAGACCGATATTCAGATAGCGCGCGAGACTCCTCTTAAACCGATCCAAGAAATTGCAGCGGGACTTCAAATAGATTCGTCATCCGTAATCCCTTACGGGTTTTATACGGCGAAAATCCCATATACCTCGATCGTTTCGTCCCGGGTAAAAGAGCATAAACTCATCCTCGTTACTTCTATAACGCCGACAAAGGCGGGAATCGGCAAAACGACGGTTTCGATAGGGCTTGCACTCGGCTTGCAGAAGATCGGGAAAAATGCGGTGTTGGCGCTGCGTGAACCATCGCTCGGTCCTTGTTTCGGGATGAAAGGCGGAGCGGCAGGCGGCGGTTATGCACAAGTGCTTCCGATGGAAGACATCAATTTGCATTTTACCGGCGACTTCCACGCCATTACCTCCGCCCACAATATGATCAGCGCACTTTTGGATAACTACGTGTTTAGAACGCAAAATACGCCGCAGGGCTTAAAAAAGGTCATCTGGAAAAGAGTGCTCGATGTGAATGACCGTGCGCTCCGTTCGGTTGTTACCGGACTCGGTGAAGGGAACGGCGTTCCCGCCGAATCGGGATTTGACATAACCGCCGCTTCTGAAATCATGGCGATTTTGTGCCTTGCTTCGGATATGGACGACCTGCGCCGCCGTATAGAAAAGATTATCCTCGGGTACCGGACGGACAATACGCCGTTTACGGTTAAAGACCTCGGCGTCGGCGGGGCAATTACCGTATTGCTTAAAAATGCGATTAATCCGAATTTGGTACAGACAACCGAAAATACCCCCGCATTTGTCCACGGCGGCCCGTTTGCAAATATCGCGCACGGCTGTAATTCCATTATCGCGACTAAAACAGCCCTTACGTACGGCGACTATGTTATTACCGAAGCGGGATTCGGGGCGGATTTAGGCGCCGAAAAATTCTTTGACATTAAATGCCGTAAAGCGGGGCTTACGCCCGCTTTAACCGTGCTTGTCGTTACCACCGGCGGACTCAAACTGCACGGCGGTGTTCAAGAAGCGGAGCTTGCCAAGCCCAATAAAGAGGCTCTTACACACGGATTTAAAAATATGGATAAGCATATCGAAAATATGCGTCGATTCGGACAGACGGTGTTGGTGGTGTTGAATAAGTACGATTACGATACGGATGAAGAAATCGAGGCGCTCTGCTCATATTGCCGGAATACCGGTGTGCCTTTTGCCGTAAATAGCGCCTTTTCCGATGGAGGGACGGGGGCAACGGATTTTGCCCGCACCGTTTCAGGATTGATTGAAGCCGAACCGTCAAAACCGCTTGTGTTTACCTATCAGGATGGTGATAGCATCAAAACAAAAATCGAAAAAATATGCAAACAGGTATACGGTGCAAAAAGCGTTACTTATCAACCCGAAGCCGAGAAAATGCTGAAGCGGATAAGCAGCTGGGGGGTGGATTCCTATCCGGTATGTATCGCAAAAACACAGTATTCTTTTTCCGACGACCCGAAAAAGCTCGGCGTTCCCGAGCAGTTTGATATGACTGTCCGCGAAATTATTGTAAACAACGGCGCCGAAATGATCGTTGCCGTTATGGGCGACATGATGCGGATGCCGGGTTTGCCGAAAGAGCCGCAGGCACTCCGCATAGATCTCGTAAACGGTTATATCGACGGATTAGCGTAAAATTAATATATTAGGAGACCCTTTATGAAAAAAGGCCTTCAGGATTGTATCGTTGTCGGCTTTGCTGTTTTTATCTTGCGCGAACGATTTGTCGAAGACCGATACGGATACGGCGGTTACGGACATTCACATCGCTTCCGCAGGCAATGCTTTTTCCATTGTCAAAGGCGATACGTACCGCCTGCAGGCGAAAGTTTTGCCGGAATATGCGTCGGACAAGAGACTCTCTTTTTCGTCGAGTGCCGAAGGAATCGCTTCGGTAAATGTCGAAGGTGTGATTATGGCGCGCGAAGAAGGTAATGCCGTCATTACGATACGTGCGGCAAACGGCGTGCAAAAAACAATAAACGTTACCGTTACGTCAGTTCCGATTGCTGTTGCAGAGATCAAATTTGAAGAAACGCCGCCTGAATCATTGATTATCGGCGAGACCTATAGTATCAAAGCAAAAGCACAACCTGATGAAGCAACGAATAAAGAGCTTGCCTACATCGTAG
>NZ_CALHGC010000164.1 GCF_938029485.1 uncultured Treponema sp.
ATAATGACGCTATTGGGTTCAAATCCAATACCAGTAATTTCATCCCGTAAGACTTGGCAATGTTTAGAAAGATTTTCTTTTTCGGTATCTAATGAATCTGCTTTGTTGATAATAAATATAACTTTTGAATTTTGCGTTTTTGCTATTTTTTCGTAAAGTTCAGTAAGCAAATAACGTTCATCGGTAGTTGCAAGGTGTTCGGCATTTGCAACATAGATAATTACATCCATCTTATTTTTTTTGAGAAAATCAAAAGTTATATCATGATGCGTCTGATCTCCAGAAAAATTAGTTCCCGGCGTATCATGCACTGCAACAATCTTTTTGCTATTTGTAATATTATCTAAGTTCCCTTCAAGAATAATACGGTCAAAGTCGGTGTTACCGTTCCATTCAGCTAAATCAACATTAGTAAGATTATTAGAAATATTTTTCAATTTTCCGTTGTGTAATGCAATACCGGTAACACGGTTGTACAAATCATTGTCGTATACGGATGTAATTTTAGCAGTGCATGCCGTATTTGCCTCAGGAAATATTTCATTTCCTAACAGTGCATTTACAAAAGTAGACTTTCCGGCGCTCATAGTAGCGATAATAGAAATATTAAACACAGGCAGTGTTTCATAGTTAATAATAGCAATTAGATACTGAGTAATTCTATCGATTGTTTGCCGTATATAAGTATCTTGTGTTGTTTGTATGTGAGCTTGTAAAAGTTGTGTTTGTTTTTCGCATAAAAGTTCTCTATACCGGTTAAACCATTCTTGCCTATTTTTATCTGTTAGGCATTGATTAACGATAGCGGTACAAAGGCTATCGATATTTTTATTTTTCTCCATATTAATGAGATAACACGCCTCAATAATAAGCAGATAGATATATCGATGTTTATAAATCGGTGTTTTAAAATATCCTAAGAAACCACGCTGCCGTTTTATATCGGCTTTAGAAAGAATCTTGATACACTCATCAATGCTTTGTTCCGGAAACGATTCGGGCAGATTAAACAGTGTTTTTAATTCGTTAAAAAATACCGTATAACCTTCCATATTATTTATATCGTTTGTCAATGTTTTTAATGCAGTGTAATATACCTGCCGGTATCTGAGCGGTGCATCGCAAACAATATGCTGCGGATCATATAGGCGGAACAATCTAAAAGGAGTAAATCCGTTGTTTTGTATATTTCCGTCTTTTTTTCGTATCATTTAACATATCCTCGTATAACATAATTATAAATTGAAACCACAGGGAACTATTACGCTTTAAAGTGTCCTTGTCCCCTTCCTTCTCCTTCATACATCTCCCGCATCCTCTCTATCTCTTCCCTCACCGCTTGAACTAATTCCGGCGGCTCCAATACCCGTACCGTTGCCCCCTGCCCAAGCACAAACCGTTTTATCTCTTCAAACTGCGTTGTCTTAAAGCTAACCTCAACGGACTTATCTTCATATACCCGCACCGTCTGCTCTTCGTTCCAGATATGCTCCTCGGCAAACACTCCGACCGAAGAAGAAAAAAGCAACCGTACCGTAAATGGTTCCCGCCGGTTGAGCCACACCCCGACGTTTTTATCAATGTATTGCTCCACCGTAAAACCTGTAGGCAGTTCAAACGGCTTATCTTTCAGTACCTCAATCCCGCTCATCCTACTGAATGAAAAAATCCGCTCTTCGTTTTTATCGGCGCATCGCCCAATTACATACCACGCGCCACGTTGACATACGATATGATACGGTGGAGCAATACAT
>NZ_CALHGC010000165.1 GCF_938029485.1 uncultured Treponema sp.
TGTTTCTTTTCGCGCCGCCGCCGATACTCCCGTATCTTTCTTGCTGCCTCCAAAAAATGATCCGAAATTTTTTCGATTTCCTCGGTTTGAAACTCGATTTTTTGCAGATAATTCAAAATCTTTTTGCGTGTTTTTTGCAGATCTTCATCATCCAAAAAACTGGCAAGCGCCTCTTTATCGTATAACTTCTTTTTTAATAGGATATAAGCCTTTATATCGGCGTAGATAGGTTTTAATTGTTCGCCGTACGATTGGCGCAGCCGTTTTTTTTCGGCATCTTCGTAGCTCAATTCTTTCCGAGGTTTATTGCTTTCGGAAGAACTGATTTTAGCAAAAGCTTTTTGAGCGATCATCTGAACTTCGGAAATGAGTACGCCTGAGTTCTTTATCGCATTTTTGATGATATTCTCCCCATCTTCCATCGCCTTGGATAGAATAACTTCCTGTTCGGCTGTCAATAAGTTTTCTTTGCCGATGTCACGTAAATACAGCTTAATAGGGTCATCAACAATCGCTTCCCTATCGTTATTGAGAAGCTTCTTATGCGTTTCTTCGGGTTTTGAAAATTCAGGCTCATTTCCGGATTCAAGTTCAGCCTCTTCAAAAAGCTGTTCTTCGGTTTCGAGCTCTACTTCATCAAGCTCATCGGCAAACACTTCATCGGCTTCTTCGATGGCATCATCGATTACTTGTATTTGCTCTTGTTCAAGTAAATCAAGAATTTCATCCATTACGGCTTCGGAAGAGGTCATTTTTTCGGGCAACAAATCGGCCAGTTCGTCCCATGTTAAGGTCTTACGCTCTTTCGCATGGGTAATCAACTTTATAACAATAGGATCTTCGGAAATATCTACCATTTACGTCGTTTCCTTTAACTGTGCAAGCATTCTGTCGATATGCAGCTTCTCACTCAGCAGATCATTGGTATGCTGAATTTCATCAATACTACCGCTATCGCGCACTGCCTGCAATTTACGAACTATGAGTTCCTTCTGCCGCTGTAAAGCATTCTGTTTAATATAGAAGATACCGTCATATACCAATTTATCGGGATTTTCTGCAAATTCACCTTTTATAATTGCACTGCTTACGGCATTTTTCAAAGCTTCGGAAGAGCAATGCGCTAGTAAGCTGTCGTACGTATTTGCATCGGCGCGATAACATTCTTCTAATACTATAAACAAATCCTTTGCAACAGAATCCTCAAAATCATCAAAAGTCAACTCTGCCCGCATTTTTTTAAATAGATGAGGATTGACAGCTGCTGCAAGCACGATTCTCAACTCCGCGGTCATTTTAAGCGTAGTACGCTTTTGTGTTTCACTTTTTCGTGTAGGCGGTACCCGTTCTTTTTTTTGGTCATACTGTATATAATCAGTAAATAACGCTTTTGAGCTTATACCCAAGTCCGCCGAAAACTTCTGTATTGTCGACTCTTTTTGAATATCGGATTCCAACACCTCAATATAGGGAAATAGGAAAGCTGCAGCCTGAGCCTTTCCTTCGGGACTCACCACATCAAACCGCCCGACGGCAATTTGAATAAGATAATCACTATCTAGTATAGCATATTTCACCAGCTCCGTCAAGCTTTCGGCGCCCTTACGCGCCAATATCTCGGCGGGATCCTTCCCTTCCTTTATCATCAGCACCCGCACCTGCAAGTGTCCGGCACGGCAAAGCTTTATCGCCTTGTATGTTGCCTGTTGACCGGCAAAATCGGAATCAAAGGAAAGAATAACCGTATCGGCAAAGGAGTGAATAAGCTGTACCTGATCTTCCGTCAAAGCGGTTCCCAACGGAGCGACGGCATTGGTGATACCCGCTTGGTGAAAGGCGATAACATCCATATACCCTTCGCAAAAAATGACTGTTTTTTCTTTTCTGATCTGTGCAAGCGCTTCTGAAAATGCAAAAAGGGTTTCACCTTTTTTATATTGCGGTAAATCCCCAGTGTTAAGATATTTCGGTCCATCACCTTCCAAAAGCCGCCCTCCAAAAGCGACTGGCTGA